>JAFDWI010000385.1 GCA_018268545.1 Actinomycetota bacterium | reverse complement strand
GCCGACCCGATCGGGCGGGCCACGACGGCCCGTGATGTGATCGATGCTCTCGCCGCCCACACCGACCTGTGTGGATTCGCTGATCGGCTCACCGACTCCACCGACCGGTCCGTCGCCCACAACGATGCGAAGCTCGCCAACTTCCTGTTCCGCGACGACCGGGCGATCTGTCTCGTCGACCTGGACACGGTCATGGAAGGTGCGGCCTATTTCGACGTCGCGGATCTGATCCGAAGCGGCACGAGCAAGGCAGACGAAGACGACCCGGAAGCAGCCGCGCACGGTGCGCGAGCGGAACTCGTCGATGCGATCCTCGATTCGTACACCCGGGCGCGCTCGTCGACGACGCCACGCGAGAACCTCGAGGTCGCCACCCTGTGCGTCGTGTACGAACAGGCGCTCCGCTTCGCGACCGACCATGTCCTCGGCGACGCCTACTACCGGACGACCCGGCCGCGCCAGAACCTGGATCGAGCCCGCGGCCAACTGGTGCTGCTCGAGTCGTTGCGGGTCCTGTTCGGCCGCTGACCCACCGCACGAACGGTCCGAAGCTGGCCGAGATGCATCGCATGTGGCATGCTGAGAACGCCACTATTCACCAATGGGGGACAAATGACCGGGGATGACACCGCATCCGACGAGGGTGTTCCGACGCTGACGCCGACCGACCCACCGGATGGGGCGACGCCGAGGAAGCACCGGCTCCTGCTGTGGGTCGGAACACCCGTCGTCGTCCTCTTGCTCGGCGTCGGGATCTTCGCCGCGAAGACCTGGCGTGACGTCAGCTCGTCGCCGTACAAGACGGTGACGTACTCGGTGCCCGATGCGCCCCGTCTGGTCGCTCGGCCGGGCGAGACCGTGTACCGCATCGACCCGTCGCAGTCGTCGCTCAGCTATCAGATCTCCGAGCAGTTCGCCGGACGGAGCGTTTCGAAGGCGACCGGGACGACCAACGCGATCGCCGGTGACATCGCGGTCAACCCCGACGAACCCGCCGCGAGCCGAGCGGGGACGATCGTCGCGAACATCGAGCAGTTCCAGTCGGACAACCGCTTGCGCGACGCACGGATCCGCTCCGACTTCCTCGAGTCCCACGAATTCCCCCTCGCCGAATTCACGACGACGTCGTTCGTCGGTCTTCCGGCGAAGTTGGCGAAGGGCTCGACCACGCGGTTCACGATCAACGGCACCGCGAAGGTCCACGGCGTCACGCACGCCGTCACCTGGTCGGCGCAGGGGACCTGGACCGACAGCGGCCTGAACATCACCGCGACGACGCCGGTCAAGCTCACCGACTTCGGCATCGACCACGTGTCGATCCAAGGATTGGTGTCGGCGTCGAACGACGCGGTCATGACGATGAAGCTCCGGGCCGTCGACCCCGCCAAGGTGCGCATTCCCACGGTTCTCACCGGATCCGAAGCGCCCAAGGCGTCGGGGACCGGGCCTTCGTTCTCGAAGGTGATCCAGCCGATTCTCCAGGACCATTGTGCTGAATGCCACCGGCCGGGCCAGGTGGGCGCGGTGCACTGGGAACTGTCGAAGGCATCGGACGCGTCGAGCATCGCCGAAGGGCTTGCGACGGTCACCCAGACCCGGTACATGCCCCCGTGGCCGGCTTCCGACAAGGGCGTGGCGCTCGCCCATGTCAACCGTCTGACCGCGCAGCAGATCAAGGACATCACCGACTGGGCGAACGCAGGTGGCAAGCTCGACGTCCCGGGCACCACGCCGATCAAGCCGGCCCCAGCGGTCGCAGCGATGATCCCGCGGGCCGACGAAACCCTCTACATCCCGAAGTTCACCGGGCACGCCGACATGGAGAACGAGTACCGGTGCTTCGTGCTCGATCCCAAGATCACGAAGCCGACGTTCCTCACCGGTTACGGGTTCATCGCCGATCAGATCCCCGAGTTGCACCATGCCCAGGTGTTCCTGATCTCGGCAGATCAGAAGCGGAACGCCGAAGCCCGTTCGGGGTCCGACGGCCGACCCGGTTGGAGTTGCTTCGGAACGGCGAGCATGCCCGGTCGACCGGCCACCGCAGGGTTCTCGCGGCGCAAGTCGCTCGGGTTCGCGGGACAGTCGAACCTGGTCGCCGGGTGGGTGCCCGGTCAGACGCCGACGACGTTCGGACCCGATCTGGGTTTCATGATGGAACCCGGCGACGCGCTGATCCTGCAGATCCACTACCACCACAACGACGGCAAGGTCACACCGGACCGGTCGGGGTTGACGTTGCAACTCGATCCCGGAACGTCGAAGCGTCTCAAGATCCGGGTGGTCAACCCGTTGGCACCGGTCGAGGTCCCGTGTGCCACCGGGGTGACCGCGCCATTGTGCGATCGCGCCGCCGCGATGCAGGACAACGAGCGTCTGTACGGTGGCGGGTCGTCGTTCATCGAAAACGGACTGTTGATGTTGTGCGGGAAGACCCCCGAAGGGCTGACCGCCGATTTCAACGGGACCGTGGCACACACCGAGTGCATGACGACCGTTCCGGAATCGGGAACCATCATCTCGGTCCTCGGACACATGCACACGCTCGGCCAGGCGATCCGGATGACGCTCGATCCCGACACGCCGAGCCCGAAGATCCTGCTCGACATACCGGCGTGGAACTTCGACTGGCAGATGAACTACACGCTCGCCAAACCGATCCACGTGCAAGGCGGTCAGAAGATCCTGCTCCAGTGCAGTTTCGACCGGTCGTTGGACCCGAACCGACCGCCGAAGTACATCATGTTCGCGGACGGAACCGAGGACGAGATGTGCTTCGGAACCTACGCGCTCGTCCCCGACAACCAGGACGGTCCGATCAACTGAGTCCCATCGGAGGTCCGGTCGCCGAGGGTCGGCCGATCTCCGGTTGGCGCGGACGAGCGGACGTGGCACAATGGAGCCGATGATGTACCGCCGAGTCCTCCTCGTACGCGCCTGACGCACGCCGACCGAAGCGTTCCGCGTGCGTCCACGACCTCCCCAGCGGGGAGGTCGTCGTCGTTTTCACGCAGAGCGCGCGTCGGTCCGATCGTCGACCCGACCGCCTGGAGTACCCGCATGACCCCTACCCGCAACCTCGAACCATCAAGGACACCGAAATGAAGCTCGATGGAGGCCAAGCACTGATCAAGAGTCTCGAGGCGGAAGGTGTCGATGTGGTGTTCGGCCTTCCCGGCGGCGCGATCCTGCCCGTGTACGACCCGCTGCTCGATTCGCCGATCCGCCACATTCTCGTGCGCCACGAGCAAGGTGCGGGTCACATGGCCGAGGGCTACGCGCAGGTGACCGGACGACCCGGCGTCGCGATGGTCACCAGCGGCCCCGGGGGCACCAACATCGTCACGCCACTGCTCGACGCGTACATGGACTCGGTGCCGATGGTCTGCATCACCGGCCAGGTCGCCCGCCCTTCGATCGGCACCGATGCCTTCCAGGAAGCGGACATCACCGGAATCACCCAGGCGATCACGAAACACAACTTCCTGGTGCAGTCCGCGCAGGACATTCCGATGGCGATCCGCGAAGCGTTCCACATCGCCACGACGGGACGCCCGGGCCCGGTCCTCGTCGACGTGCCCAAGGATCTCGTCGATGCGAACAACCCGGCCTCGGCGATGGAGTGGTACTGGCCGACCGACGCGGACGTCGCCGCCGAGTTGCCGGGCTACAAACCCACCACGAAAGGCCATCCGCTCAAGATCCGTGAGGCCGCGGAGTTGATCCTGGCCGCCGAACGGCCCGTGATCTATGCGGGTGGCGGGATCCTCAAGGCGCACGCGGCCGCCGAACTACGTACGCTCGCCGAGTTGTGCGACATTCATGTCGTCACCACGCTGACCGCTCGTGGCGCGTTCCCCGATTCGCACCCGCTCGCGCTCGGCATGCCCGGAATGCACGGCACCTACGCCGCGGTCATGTCGATGCAGAAGTCGGACCTGCTCATCACGTTGGGTTCGCGCTTCGACGATCGTGTGACCGGAAAGGTCGCCGGCTTCGCCCCGGGTGCCAAGGTGATCCACGTCGACGTCGATCCGGCGGAACTCGGAAAGGTCCGTCAACCCGACGTGCCGATCGTCGGGGACTGTCGTCAGGTCATCGCGGAACTCACCCACGTCATCCGCGAACTCGGCGACCAGGGTACGACTGCCCCGGATCGTTCGCCGTGGAAGTCGACGATCAGCGGCTGGCAGGAGCGCTACCCGATCGCGTACGAACCGCACGTCGCCGGCGACGCGCTCAAACCCCAGGCCGTCGTCGAATCGCTGCATGCCGCGGCGCCGGACGGGACGATCCTGGTGTCGGGCGTCGGTCAACACCAGATGTGGTGCAGCCAGTACTGGGGATTCGAGGAGCCCTACACGTGGGTGAACTCCGGTGGTGCGGGCACGATGGGGTTTGCGATCCCCGCAGCGGTGGGTGCCAAGGTCGGTCGACCGGACCGGACCGTGTGGGCCGTCGACGGTGACGGGTGTTTCCAGATGACCGCACAGGAACTGGTGACCGCGTCGACCGAGCACATTCCGATCAAGGTCGCGATCCTCAACAACGGGTACCTCGGCATGGTCCGCCAATGGCAGGAGATGTTCTACGACGAGCGTTATTCCGAGGTGTATCTGTCGCTCGACGTGCCCGACTACGTGAAGTGGGCCGAAGCGATGGGGTGCGTCGCGCTGCGCGTCGAATCGCCCGAGGAGATCGCACCCGCCATCGACAAGGCGAACGAGATCGACGATCGACCGGTCGTCGTCGAGTTCCGGACCGACGACCGTGAGAAGGTCTTCCCGATGGTTCCGGGTGGGAAGGCCAACGACGAGATCGTCGTCCCGCCGTTCCAGCGTTCCGAGGAGGCCCGATGAGCCGTCGAACCCTGCACACACTCTCGGTGCTCGTCGAGAACCGAGCCGGGGTGCTCGCCCGGGTCGCCGGGCTGTTCGCCCGGCGCGGTTACAACATCGAGTCGCTCGCGGTGGCGCCCACCGACGACGACCGGTTCAGCCGGATCACCGTCGTGGTCGATGTCGAGCTGACACCGATCGAACAGATGGTGAAGCAGCTCAACAAACTCGTCAATGTCGTGAAGATCACCGAGCTCGAACCCCGGGCCTCGATCGAGCGCGAGCTGTGCATGGTCACGTTGTCGGTCGACCGGGATCGTCGCAACGAGGTCCTGGAGCTCGCGCAGATCTTCGAAGCGCGTATCCTGGCCGTCGCTCACACCGCGATGACGGTGTCGCTGGAAGGCGAACCCGACAAGATCGATGATTTCGAAGAGCTCGTGCGCCCATTCGGCATCATCGAGCTGCAACGCACCGGGCGCATCGCACTCGCCAAGCTCGAACGTTCACCTGCCCGATCCCGATCCACCAACAAAGCAAAGGCTTCCTAGCAACCATGGCAACCATCTACTACGAAAAAGACGCCGACCGTTCGGTGCTGGCCGACCGCAAGGTCGCGATCCTCGGGTACGGGTCCCAGGGCCACGCCCACGCGTTGAACCTGGCGGATTCGGGCATCGACGTGCGTGTCGGTCTGCGCGAGGGCTCCTCCTCGCGGGCGAAGGCCACCGAAGCCGGCCTGAAGGTGACGAGTGTCGCCGAGGCGGCCGCCGAGGCCGACGTGATCATGATCCTGCTTCCCGACACCGAACAGCAGGCCGTGTTCGAGGCGGACATCCGCCCGAACCTCGCCGCCGGTGACGCGATCCTCTTCGCGCACGGGTTCAACGTTCGTTTCGGCTATGTCGTCGCCCCCGACGACGTCGATGTCGCGATGGTCGCCCCCAAGGGTCCGGGCCATCTCGTGCGTCGCACCTACACCGAGGGGGGTGGCGTGCCTGCGTTGATCGCGGTCTCCCAGGACCCCACCGGTGGTGCCCACGCCCTGGCGCTCGCGTACGCCGACGCGATCGGCGGGACACGTGCCGGGGTGCTCGAGACCACGTTCGAGGAAGAGACCGAGACCGACCTGTTCGGTGAGCAGGTCGTGCTGTGTGGTGGGCTCTCGGCGCTGGTGCAGGCCGGTTTCGAGACGCTCGTCGGCGCGGGCTACCAGCCCGAGTCGGCGTACTTCGAGTGTCTGCACGAACTGAAGCTCATCGTCGACCTCATGTACGAACAGGGCATCTCCGGGATGCGCTACTCGATCTCGACGACCGCCGAGTACGGGGATCTGACCCGTGGCCCGAGGATCATCAACGACGCGGTCCGCGCCGAGATGCGCAAGGTGCTCGGCGAGATCCAGGACGGTACGTTCGCCGAGGAGTTCATCGGCGAGGTCCGTGGCGGCGGCGCGAACTTCACGGCGCTCCGTGAGGCCGGGAAAGCCCACCAGGTCGAACAGGTCGGTGCCGAGTTGCGCAGCATGATGCCGTGGATCGCGGCCGGCAAGGTGCGCGTCGAGGACGCTTCCGGGGGCGACTGACCGCCCACGATCACAACTTGGTGGTCAAGGTGCGGAGCGGGTCACGATCCGCCGAGCACCTCGGCCACCGACGACGATCAATCGATGCAGCTTCGAGAGCCGGGTGGTCACGGTGCCGGGGACGGCCGGTGTGAGGCCCTGATCTGCGCGCCACTTGTTCAAGGTGTCGTCGGAGAGCTGCAGTGCCACGAGGCGTTGCGCGTCGCGCCATCGCACCCGCGCCGGGATCCCCGACGCGGCCGCTCCTCGCAGGGAGCGTACGCGCGGCACGATCTCCCACGGGGGGAGCGACGCGGCAATCGTCGCCGGTTCCACAGCCGGGTCGAGTGCTCGCCGTGCCGCGTCCCAGACCACGTCGGCCCCGATGGCGGTCGCGACGCGTCCGGCGACATCGAGGTCATCCCCGAGCGCTTCGAACGCGCGGCGCCACTCCTCGAAGGTGCGATCGTCGTGCTCGAAGCGGTTGACCGCTGCGTGGATCGCCAGGTGGACCGCGTGCGCCGGTAGGTCGAGCACCGGGACCGTCGGTCCGTCACCGATGGCCAGCGGGACGCGGTGTGCGGCCAACACGGCGAACACCTGCGACGGGGGGACCGTGGCATAGGGGAGGGTGAGGTGCAGGTCGACGTCCGGTTCGTCGCGGGCCCTGAGCGCGTCACTGTGCCCGTGGCGATCGACCCTCCGGTAGCCCCGTGCACCGTGCAGGATCCGGGTGGCTCGACGAAAGTTGCGCGCCTCGACGAGTAGGTCGATGTCGGCGGTGGGTCGGGGTTCGTCCGTCGCGTACAACCGAAGGCGCGTCGCCGGACCCTTGAGCACGATCGCCGGGATCGATGCGGCCTCGAGCAACTCGACGATCGAGCCGATCCGTGACTCGACCCGGTCGGTCCGGTCGCGGATCGCGGCGTCCGTGAGGCGCCGCATGGCCGCGTCGAGCGACGTGGTCACCGGGCTTCCTGCCGTGCCAGATCGAGCAGGCGCGCCACGGCGTCGGCCGTTTCGCCTCGGGTACCGTGCGCGAAGGCCGATGCCCGCGCGACCACCCCTGCCGTGGCGAGCACCTCGGCGGGGCGGTGTCGGGCTGCGACCGCGTTCTCGATGAGGGTGGTCGCGCACGTCGCCTGGTCGCCGTGGGTGACCGACCACGTGCCCTGTGGGTCGAACACGAGTGCGGCAACCAGGCCGATCGGGAGAGGTGCGGTCGGAACGGTCGCACCCAGCGATTCGGCAGGCACCTGCGTCCGCCCTGATTCGCCGCGGATCGACAGGCGTCGCGGGTAGGCGTGGACGAGCCCGTCGGGATCGATCACGGCGTACTCGTCCGACAGGTAGTCGGCACCGGCTCGCAGCAGTGCCGCGACGAGCGTGGTCTTCCCGGCCATCGAGCGGCCGGGCAGGACAACGGCTCGCCCGTCGACGCCCACGACACCCGCATGGATGAACACCCGGCCCGGTGCCTCGACGGCAATGGTCGAGCGGATCGCCTGGTCGGCGGCATGGGTCGCGTCGGCGAGCTCCACCCATGTCGTCGTCGTTCCGAAACCATCGCTGACCTGCACGGCGGGTCCGGTGCACACGATTCGGATCGTGCCGGCCACAGCACCGGGTCGGGTGCCGGGCTCGGCCACCGCTCCCGGTGGCCAGATGGCATCGACGGCGGACGACAGTTCCGGAAAGCCGCAGCATCCTTGGTTGCATTCGTGCTCGATCTCACACCTCACGACGACCCCGAAGGCGCGGAACGACACGGTCCGATCGCGCGGTGGCACACGGGAAATCTAGTGCCGCGTCAGGCAACGTTTGCGATGTCAGGGCGAGTCATTGTCGTGGCTCGCAAGGACGCAGGACGAAGGCGCACACACAGTGCGCCGAGGACGAGGACGCCGCGAGGCGCAACAATGGCCGTCCTGACAGAGGGCACATGTTGCCTGACACGGCACTAGCCCCGCCCCTTCGGACGGCGTGGCCGCTCCGGCACCGACCGGGAGGTCCGATGGCGGCGAAAGAT
>JAFDWI010000384.1 GCA_018268545.1 Actinomycetota bacterium | reverse complement strand
GGATCGGTGGCGGCATCGGCGGCAACTTCGCCGGGTTCGTCGACGCCGTCGCGCTGCTCGATGCGCATCCGGACCGTGCCCCCGGGGTGCTCGCGGACGTCGCCGGGCATCTCGCCCGCAACCAGACGCTGCGGCTGTTGAACCTTCGTCGTGCCCAACGGGCGGTGGCCGGAACCGAAGCAGGACCCGAGGGGAACGTCACGAAGCTCGTCGTCGCCGAACAGGGCCAACACCTCGCGGACCTCGCGATGCGCCTCTCGGGGCCGGAGGCCGCGTTCCTCGAAGGGCCGGGCGCGACCGCGGCGTACCTGGTGCTGGCGTGCCGGGCCATGTCGATCGCGGGGGGCACTTCGGAGATCACCCGCAATCAGATCGCCGAACGGATCCTCGGGTTGCCCCGCGATCCGCTTCTGCGCTGATCAGCCGTTCGGCGGATAGAGGACCCCGCCGATCACGGCCCAGTCGGTCGGCAACGCGGACGGCGTCCCGACCAGGCCGGTCGCGGTGACCGAGTCGAGGGTCGCGGACGACAGGTTGGTTCCGGTCACGGTCGCACCGGTCAGTGTGCTGCCGGCGAGGTTCGCGTTCGACAGGTCGAGCCCGCTCAGGTCGGCGCCGGTGAGCGCCGCATACTGGATCTGGGCGCCCGGACAGAGCAGGTAACCGCCGATGATCGGTCGGCCCGACGGCAGTGAGGCGGGCGTGCCGGTCAGGCCGTAGGAATAGATGCCGGTGAGGGTCGCGGTCGCGAGCACCGTTCCCGAGAGGGTCGCCCGGGGGATGACGGCGCCGGTGAGGTTCGCGTTCGACAGGTCGGCATCGGTGAGTGTCGTGACGTCGAGGTGCGCACCGGTGAGGTTCGCACCGGTGAGGTTCGCGCCGGTGAGGTTCGCGTATTGGAGGTTGGTGTTCGACAGGTCGATGCCCGGCGCGGACAACCCGGCGAGGTTCGCGTTCGACAGGATCGCGCCTTTCCCGACCAGATATCCGTTGAGGAACGTCCATCCGCTCGGCAATGCGGACGGCGTACCGGTCAGCCCGCCGGACGTGACGCCGAACAGGTTCACGCTCGACAGGTCGACGCCAGCGACGTTCGCGCCGGTGACCGTCGCACCGGCACCGAAGAGCACCCCGTTCGCGACGATCCAGCCGGCGGGCAGCGCCGCGGGGGTGCCGGTCAGGTTCGTTGCGCTCGTGCCGGCGAGGTTCGCCGTCGAAAGGTCGGCGCCGGTCACATCCGCGCCGGTGACCACCGACTCGGTCGAGAACACCGCGCCGCCCGCGAGCACCGCGCCGGTGGGTACGCCCGACGGCGTGCCGACGACACCACTGGAGGTGACGTGGCGCAGGCTCGCACCGGTGAGGTTCGCGCCGGTGAGATTCGAGCCGGTCAGCGTCGCCCCGTAGAAGTTCGTGTTCGTCAGGTTCGTGTTCGTGAAGTTCGTACCGGCCAGGTTCGTGATCATCATCGTCGCATTCGACAGGTCACGGCCGGACAGGTCGACGCCGGTGAGGTTCGCGCCCGAGACATTCGCGCCGGGACCGAGCAGATAGTTCGACGTGATCGTCCAACCCGCGGGCAGCGCAGTGGGCGTCCCGTTGAGTCCGCCCGAGCGAGCACCGGTGAGGGTCGTGCCGGTGAGGTCCGTTCCTTGGATCGACGCGGCCTGGAACGTCGTGTTGCGCGCCGTCGCGTTCGCCAACGATGCGTTCGTCAGGTCGGCGACGATCAGCGACGCGCCGTCGAGGTCGGCTCCGGCGAGCGACGCACTGCTGAGGTGCGCGGAACCCAGGTTCGCGTTCGTGAGGATCGCCGATGACAGATCCGCGTTCTCCAGGTGTGCGCCCGACAGGTTGGCGCCCGCGAGGTCTGCCCCCGCGAAGTGCGCACCGCTCAGGGTCGCGCCGGAGAAATTGCAACCGATCAACTCGGCGTTCACGAAGTTCGCGCCGGTCAGGTTCGTCCCGGCCGCACCCAGCGGGCAGGCCGATCCGATCACACTCTGCTGGCCGATCGACGTGGTGGCGCCGGCCGTCACCGTGAACACGGTCCCGGTCGTGTGATCGCTGGTCGTCGCGCCGATCGATTCGGTGTGGAACCGACCCGAGGGGTCGAGCAGTCCGACGGTGTAGGCACCGGCGGGCAGACCGGCGATGGTGAACGACCCGTAGGCGTTCAGCGACGCAAAGGCGACCGGGGTTCCTGTCGCCTGGGCATACGCGATGACGCCGACGCCCGACCACGTGTCCGGTGTGCCGACGAACGATCCGGTCAGCGTTCCTTCGGGGGCGAGCGTCACCGCAATGCCCGTCACCGCCGAGGATCCGTCGAGATCGACCGGTGTGGCCTGCGCCGCTTCGGCCCCGTTCGGATACCACTGCGTGGCATAGCCGGTGCCGGTGACGTGAAGGTCGACCTGCATCGCCGACAGCCCCGTGAGGGTGAACGCCCCGGTCGCGTCGGTGGTCGTGGACGCGACGGTTTGCCCCGTCACGCCGGTGGCGACGGCGACGGCGGTGACGGTGGCTCCGGCGACCGGTCGTCCGGACCGGCGCGCGACCGATCCGGTGATCGACGCGGCCGGTGCGTTGATCGACGCGGTGATCGAAGGCGGCGCGTTCGATGATGCCGTGACCGGTGTGGCTGTGGCCCAAGTCGTCGCCGCCGAATACCACGATCCGTCGCCGAAGCGAACCCGGTAGGTGCCGTTCGGGACGGTGTCACTGCCGAAGGTGAACGCTCCGGTCGAATCGGTGAGCGTCTGGGCGACCACGGTGGAGGCGCTGTTCGAGTAGGCGGTCACCGCGATGCCCGCGGGCGCGGCCGTGGCACCGATCGTGAGCTTGCCGGTCAACGACGGGGGAGCAGCCTGGCATCCGGCCACGACCAGTGCGCCGATCAGGGCGACCAGTGCCGCGATCCGACCCGTTCGCCCCCTGGCGGGCCACTTCGTAGCGGGCATCGGTTCCCTCCCTCGTCGTGCTTGGTACGTCTGTTGTCTACTTCACGGTCGCACAGGATGCCGGATTTCCGAGCGGAACGGTCGCAATCACGTAGCCCGGCAGATCGGGGAGCTGTTTTGCCCCGTGTGCGGTGACGCACTCCCAGGTCCCTCCGTCGGGGATCCAGTGGCGCACCCCTGCGGTGTCGACGTACCACGTCGTGCCGTCGGGGTGACGCAGGATGTTCCCACGGATGTTCGCCGGCAGCAGGGCCGCAGGATCGGTCACGGGATTGAACGCGAGCGTCCCCGAGTACGAGAGCGTCAGGCGGCCATGGGTGAAGTCCTGGTAGTACCCGACCGCGTTGTTGAGCGGATTGGAGGTGACCATGCCCATTTCGCCGCTGTCTTCACCGGTTGCCTCCCATCGCGTCCAACTCGGCCCTCCCACGTAGAAGCCGGGTTGGTTCACGCCTTGGCTGGCGAGCGCGCCGTGGTCGGTGATGATGAGCCACGCCTTGCCCGATTCGGTGGTCCGTCGGCGGCGTGGCAGGCCTTCGAGTGCTTGGGCTTGGTTGCCGTCCTTGCCCCCCACCTGGTGGTACGACGTGAACTCGGCCGGGGTCATCACGATCACATGGTCGGGATCGGTCGCCACGATCGTCCCCGCCGCCTGTGTGCCGTTGGTCAACGGTTGGATCACGAGTTGGCCCCACTGTTGCATCGGTCCGCTCGCACACGGCGGCTTTGTGCCGGTCGGTGTGAGCTGGTCGACCGACGTCGAGAAGGCCGTGGCGTACCTGGCGAGTTCGGCGCCGCCGCCCGTCCCGACCGCGGTCGCACACGTCACCGGGGTCGCCGTGGTCGAAGGCCCGGCGGCCTGGTTTGCGACGGCGGGGTTGGGTGCAGCCCCGTGTCTGGATCTTGCGGCGGCGATCCCCGTGGCGGTGGCTGCGACAACGAGTGCACCGACGGCGGTCCCCAACAGAAGCATCCGGTTGCGACGTGGCGAGCGCGCTGTGGTGGCAGAGGACGGGTCGTCGGCGTCGGTGTCGTGACCGGTGTCGGTGTCGGTGTCGGTGACAACGACGCCGCCGGATGGGCTGGCGGACCTGGCGACGATCGACGTCGTCAGTTGGGTGACGGTCTCGTCGAGGAGGCTGGTGCCGGTCGAGCGGCGTGTGCGACGAAACGCGTCGAACGAGCACGAGAAGGGAGCGGACGCGATCTCGCCACGTTTGGCGAGCGGCGTCCACCGTGGTCCGTCGAATCCGAAGATCGCGTGCGCGGCCTCACGAAATTGACGGTCGGGGATCGCGGCGATCGCATCGGTGATCGCTTGGCGGAATCGTGCATCGCGGGCGTCGGGTTCGGCGTCGCTTCCCAGCAGCGTGGCGAGTGCCGGAAGATGCGCGTCGTGGAATGCCTGTGGTGTCCGCATCGATGCGATGCGGCGGAGTTCGGTGTGGAGATCTTCGATCGACACGGATGCGGCGACCGGTTGATCTCGCCGGAGGCCGACAGTGGTGGTCACGGTTCAGACACTAGCCCTCGTCGGGTTCGCGTGTATCGATTCGATTTTGGAGGATGTTGGATACATCCAGCACGTATTTTCCCGGTTCCCCGTGAAGTTCCCAGGTTTCCTCCCCGCCGGACCTTGTGTTTCCCGGCTGAAATGCCGTTCCATGCAACCGCCCCGCAAGGTTTCCCGAGGCGAGGAGGCCGGATCGGGGGTCCGACGCTGGCGTCAGCATCACGTCGGATCCCCGATCCGGGACCGCCTGGGTCGGGTTCATCCGTGGGCGCTGACGACCAGCGCGGCCGTCGCGGCGGCGATCGCGCAGGGCACCGCGACGACGCCGGTACGGATCGCGGCGCGGATCGACGGTTGTGCGTCGGCGGCACGGGCCGATCGGAGCCACAGGAACCAGGTGAGCGACCCGGTCACGAACAGGTTCGGGCCGAGGTTCAACCCGATCAGCAACGCCGCCGGATGTGCCGGCGGTCGAGCCGCGAGCAGCGACGCCGCCGGAAGGTTGTTCACCAGGTTCGCGGTGCCGGCCGCGAAGAAGGCCGTGGCGAACAGGTCGAATCTGCCGAGCAACGCCTCGGGCCCCGACCAGGCGCGCCCGAGCGTCCCGAGCGCGACGGCAGTGCCGAACAACCCCGCCAACACCGGTGCACCGATCACCCTCACCGCTTCGCGGACGCGTTCGCGGTGTCGGATGATCCGATCCACGGCGACGACGAACCCGATGGCGGCCACCGGGATCGCCGGCGAATCGACCGTGAGGATCACGACGGTCGCGGCCACGCTCGCGACGAGTCCGAACCCCACCCGGATCCGCGGGGCCGGCTTCACCGGCCGGGAGCCGTTCTTGCGGAGATCGCGGCGGTGGACCAGTCCGACCACGACGGTCGTCACGACGAACCCCGCGAGCGCGGACGGCCACATCAACGCCACGAACCCGCTCCCGGTCACGTGGGTGTGGGCGAACACGATCATGTTCGTGAGGTTCGATCCCCGGAGAAACAGCGACGACGCATTCGACAGGAGCAGGCACGCGATCAGCAGCGGCTGTTCCGGTTCGCCACGCTCGCGGGCGGCCGCGATGAACACCGGCGTGAGAAAAGCGACCGACGTGTCGAGATTGAGGGTCGAGGTGACCACCGCGATCGCGATCGCTGCTCCCAGGTACAACGTCAACCCGTGGTGTGCGGCGATCGCGAGTCGATCACCGAGCGCGGTGAACAGTCCGTCCTGCTGGGCGGCGTACCCGATCGAAAGCAACCCCGCGACCAACACGAACGGTGGCCAGACCGCAGTGGCCGTTGCGTGCGCATCGCTCGGGCGGGCCACGATCGCGACGAGGGCCGCGACGATGCCGAAGGCGAGCACCAGGGGGGCGGCCCCACCGTGCGTGGCGGGTCTCCGCGGCGCATCGAGGTCCGTCACGTTGCAAGCATGCCCGATCCGGTGATGCGCGGGCGGTCGTTGTGTCTACGATGACAGCGGGGAAACATCGAGGTCCGTCGATCGCCTGATCGTCGGCACCTGTCGTCGACTTTGCGAGGTTCGCGTATGGCCGCCACCGTTCCACTCGTCGACTATCTCGTGCTGGACCCCGAGCCTCACTTGCGTGCGAATCGGTGCACCCATTGCGGTGCCGCGTTCTTCGATCGGCGCAATGCGTGCGCGTCGTGCAGCGGCACGGACTTCGAAGATGTCGACGTGTCGACGACCGGATCGTTGCAATCGTTCACGATCGTGGCCTTCGCCGCCAAGGGGGTGCCCGTCCCCTTCGTCGCCGGGGTCGTCGACTGCGGAGGGATCAGCGTGCGGGCAAACGTGGTCAACACCGAACCGGACCCCGACCACGTCCACCTCGGCATGCCCGTTCGCCTGGTCACCTTCGGGATGGGGGCCGACTCGACCGGGGCCGAGGCGATCGGTTTCGGATTCGAACCGGCATGACCGTGCAGCGCCCGGAACCGGGGAAACCGTCCCCGACCGAGACAACGAGGAGCAAACGATGAGCGACGACGTCTGGATTCTGGGAATCTCGATGACGAAATTCGGCAAGCGCCCCGACGCCGACACCACCGATTTGGCCGCCGAGGCCGTGATGGACGCGCTCGCCGATGCGCAGGTGACGATGGCCGACATCGGGATCATCGGTGCGGGTTGCCTCGTCCAATCAGGCGCCGGGATCGGGCAACGGCTGCAGAAGCAGGTCGGCCAGACCGGGATTCCCGTCTACAACGTGGCGAACGCGTGCGCGACGGGTGCGACGGCGCTGCGGGTCGCGATCATGGCGGTCAAGGCCGGCGAGGTCGACTACGGACTCGCATTCGGTGTCGAGAAGCTCGCCGGGGCGGGTCTGCTCACCGGGAACGATCGGGCCGCCGACGCGGATGAGTGGACCCCGTCGGGCCGATACGGGGCGATCGCGCCACTGGACGGCCGGGTGGGAACCGAGACGATGCCGGGCGTGTTCGCGCAGATCGGCATGGGGTATCTCCACGATCATCCCTATGCGGGCACCCCACTGGAGCTGTTCGCCCGCATCAGCGAGAAGAACCATTCGCATTCGACCCTCAACCCGAAAGCCGCCTACTCCAAGGCGATGACGCTGGAGCAGATCATGGGCGACATCATGATCGCCTACCCCAACACCCGACCGATGTGTTCGGCCAATTGCGACGGCGCCGCGGCCGTGGTCGTCGTGTCCGATGCCGTCAAGCGCACGTTGTCGCTCGAACAGCAGCGCCGCGCCGTCAAGGTTTCGGCTTCGATCCTGACGACGGACCCGTGGACCGAGAGTTGCCAGGTCCTCCCCGACGTGAACACGCTGACCCGGAATGCCGCCGCGCAGGCCTACGAGGCGGCCGGCGTCGGGCCCGACGACCTCGACCTCGTCGAGTTGCACGACTGCTTCGCGACCGCCGAGCTCGTCCACTACGACAACCTCGGGCTGTGTGAACCCGGTGGGGCGGCGGACTTCTTCGAATCGGGCGCGACGTGGCGGACCGGTTCGATGCCGGTCAACGTCTCCGGCGGACTCGAGTCCAAGGGCCACCCGATCGCGGCGACGGGTATCGCGAACATCTGGGAGGTCTGCCAGCATCTGCGAGGCGAGGCGGGGCCGCGGCAGATCGAGGGTGCCAAGGTCGGCCTCGCGCATGTGATCGGGCTCGGTTCGGCGTGTGGCGTGCACATCCTGGAGAAGGCCGCGGCCTGAAGCTGCCGCGGGTCCTCAGCGAGTGGCGTCGCCCGGGGAGACCAGGCGCAACGCCTCGACCAGGTCGTCGAGTTCGAGCTGACCCGGCGCCGACGGTTCACCGAACGCGGCGAAGGTGAGGCGCGATCCGAGGAACGGGAACAGCACCCGGGACGGCACGCCGAGCGGGCCCATGCCGATCACGATCAGATCGGTGTCGTCGTGGTCGACGAGCACTCGGGCGAGGGTTCGCAGGTCGTCGTTCGCCTCGACCGTGGTGGCGATCTTGACGACGTCGGCGCCGTTGTCACGGGCGGTCGTGATCGTCCGGCCGAGTTCCTGCGGCGACGGGGTGTGCTCGAAGTCGTGGAACGAGACGATCACGCCTCGACCTGCTGCATGGGCCGCGGTGACGACCCGATCTGCCAGGTCGGTGGACGACAACTCGATGTCGACGATGCCGACGTGGGGGAGCAGCAGCTCGAACAACTCGAGGCGGCGGGCGTCGGTGCCGTCCCAGCTTCCGCCCTCGGCACGACTGCGGATCGTCCCGATCGTCGGCACCGCGGCGAATCGCTCCGCGACCGCGACGACGTGGTCGTCGCCGGTGTCGGCGAACCGGTCGATGCGAAGTTCGGCGACGTCCATGCCCCGCCGTGTCGCCTCGGCAACGGTGTCGGGACTTGCGTCGTCGACGAAGGGCACCGCCACGCACGGCCCGGACCGCCCGACCGTCCATCCTCGAACTTCGGGCGGTTGGGCGGGCAGAACCATCGTTACCTCCCGGAGTTCGAGGATGGCGGGTGGGTGGGAGCGGCTGTGGGGTTGTCGTGTGGAGCCCGAGATGGGATTCGAACCCATGACCTACCGCTTACAAGGCGGTTGCTCTGGCCAACTGAGCTACTCGGGCCGAAACGGACAAGCGTAGAGCGGCGAACGGGCGCGGGTCGGAACCGGTCTGGAACCGGCCTGCTTGCTCGATGTAGCGCGCTGAAGTGCGCGATGCGCACTTTGCGCCCCGACATTCGAGAAGGGTGGGGGGCGGGTGGGTGTGCGTACGCGGTAGAGTTCGCGCCGTGCCCATGTCGACGGTGAAGCCACGATGAGCCCGACCGATCAGCCCGGAGCGCCCAACGCGGCGCGAGGCATCGTGATCGTCGTCGTCGCCGGCCTGCTCGGGTTGTTCCTGCTGGCCCGAGGCGGCACCAACGGCGTCACGGGCGACCATGCCTCGGCAGCAGCGAACGCACAGGCGACCTCGACGACCGGGAACGTCCCGACGATCACACCGACCCCGACGACGGTCGCTGCCCCGACCGACACGAAGGTCCCCTCGAGTGTCAAGGTCGCGGTCTACAACGCAACCGCCGGCGCCAACGGCACCGCAGCCGGTGACGCGAAGTCGAAGCTCACACCCCTCGGGTATCAGAACGTGTCGATCGCCGACGCGCCGTCGGCCATCACCAAGAGTGCGGTCTTCTATGCCCGGGGTTATTCGGCGAACGCGGTTGCGATCGCCGGCGCGCTCGGTATCGACCCCGGCGCCGTGGCCCCCGCCGATGGTGCCACGAACAATCCGGGAGCGGGGACCGACGCCTCGGTGTTCGTGGTCATCGGTACCGATTCGGTCAAGTCGAGCTCCGGTTCGACTTCGTCGGGCTCGGGTTCGTCGGGTTCGGGCTCCGGTTCGACTTCGTCGGGCTCCGGCTCCGGCTCCGGTTCGACATCGTCCGGGACTGGTTCGGGTTCGTCGGGTTCTAGTTCCGGTTCTTCGGGCTCGGGTTCGGGCTCGAGGTCGTCGACCACGACATCGTCGGGTTCTTCCCGCACCAGGTGACCACGGAGGACGGGCCGCTCGCCTCGTTCACCGCAGAACTCGATTCGGCGGTCATCCTCACCGATTTCGACGGGACCCTGTCCGAGATCGTCGTCGACCCCGGCGCCGCCGTCCCCCTCGACGGGGCGGTCGCCGCCGTCGAGGGGTTGTCGCGTGTCGCGCACACCGTGGCGGTCGTGTCGGGGCGCCCTGTCGACTTCCTGGCACCGTTCTTCGCCGACACCGTCGAGCTCGTCGGTCTGTACGGCCTCGAGTGGCGCCGAGACGGCCGCACCGGCCGGATCCCCGAAGCCGGCCGATGGCGAGCGGTCGTCGCCGACACGGTCGCTCGTGCGCGGGCCGAACTTCCCGGTGACGTGCACATCGAGTCGAAAGGCCTCGCCGTCACGCTGCACTATCGGACCGTTCCCGAACGCCGCGGGACGATCGAGGCATGGGCCGCCACCTGGGCATCGCGCACCGGACTTCACGTCGGTGCAGCACGGTGTTCGGTCGAGCTCAATCCTCCGGTGCTCGTCGACAAGGGACGGGTCGTGAGCGACGCGGTGTCATCACCGGATGTCCGCCACGCCTGCTACATCGGCGACGATCACGCCGACATCGCCGCGTTCGCCGCACTCGAAGCATCAACCGAGAACGGTCTCGACACACGGCGCATCGCCGTGCACGGCACCGAAACCCCCGATGAACTCGTCGCGGCCGCGGATCTCGTCGTCGACGGCCCCACGGGCGTGGTCGATCTGCTGGTGTCGCTGCTCGGTGATCAACCGGCAGCGGTGAGCTGATCGGCGAGCCAGCTCGCGGGGGACCGGGTCGTCGCCGCCATGCGGAGGCGTCGTGCCGTCTCGGATCGTTCCGCCGGTGGCGTCGACAACAACTCGTGCAACACCGCTGCGGTCTGGGCCACGTCGAATGGTTGGACGGCTGCTGCCGACCCACCGAGCACCGCCCACGCGCCCGCCTCGGGGCTCAGCGCCAGAAGTGCGTCCCGATCGTTGACCACCATGGCTTCGGACGCCACGAGGTTGAGACCGTCGCGGATCGGGTTCACGAGCACGACGTCCGCACGCGCCAGTGTGGCGATCGAGGCGGTGAAGTCGTCTGAGGTGTCGAGCAGGATCGGTGTCCAATCGGGCGTGCCCCAACGTTCGTTGATCGCCCGTACCGATGCGGCGACCTGCTCGCCGTAGGCGACGTAGTCGGGGTTGGCGGTCCGCGACGGATACACCGATGCGGCGAACACGACGCGTCCACGCCATTCGGGCCACTGTTCCAGCAGCGTGTCGAATGCGAGGAACCCGCGCACGATGTTCTTGGACAGCTCGATGCGGTCCGATCGTGCGATGCAGCGACGCTCGCCGACGGCCGAATCGAGGCGGGCCGCGGCGGCCGGGTAGCCCGAGGCGCGCGTTGCTGCTTCCAGATCGGCCCGGTCGGGCCCCAGGGGCGACACGAACGTGTCCGGAGCGGTGACCCCCGAGCGTGCACAACACGCCAGGAAGTCGTCACGCCAGCGGGGGGTGTGGAAACCGCACGCTCGATGCGCGGCAAGGCCCGCCAGGATCGTCGTCGCCACCTCGTCGGGCAGGACCGCGAACATCTCGGGTGAGGCGAACGGCGTGTGCGAGAAGTGGACGGCGGCCAGGTCGGGTCGGCGCGTCGTGAGCAACGAGCCGACGAGATACAGGTGATAGTCCTGGACGAGCACGACCGCGTCGGTCGGCGCGAGTCGGGCGATCGCGTCGGCGAACAGCGTGTTCACCCGCGCATAGGCGTGCCACGCGTCGAACCACGCGGGATCGAACACCGGGGTGTGGGCGAGGTCGAACAGATGGTGGTGCACGTACCACAACGTCGAGTTGCACACGATGTCGTAGTAGCCGGCCACATCGGCCGGGTCGACGGGGAGCAGATGGGCACGGAGTCCGTCGATCTGGACCGAACCGTCCACAGCGGCCGCACGATCGTCGTCGGACATCGCGGCGGCGATCCACATCCGATCCGGGCGTTGCAGCAGCGGCGCGATCCCCGAGACCAGCCCGCCCGCCCCGCGTCGCGCTTCGAGGTCGCCGCTCGGCGAGCGACCGAACGAGACCGGGCCGCGGTTCGACACCACCACGATCGGCCGGTCGCTCATCGCCGTCGACAATAGGACCCGCGGTGTTCCCCTGGAGGGCGAAGGGGCAGACTGGGTGGCGTGCGTGTGCTCGCGGCTCCCGACAAGTTCCGTGGGACCGCGACCGCGATCGAGGTTGCCTCGGCGATCGGCGAAGCGGCGTGGGAAGCCGGGTGGGACTGCATCGAAGTACCGTTGTCCGACGGCGGCGAAGGGCTGCTCGACGTGTTCGGCGGGCCCAACCGGTGGACCACGGTGACCGGACCGCTCGGGCACCGGGTCGAAGCACCGTGGCGGATCTCGGATCGGCTGGCCGTGGTCGAGATGGCGGCTGCCTCGGGGATCGCCCTGGTGGGAGGACCCGACGAGAACGACCCGCTGCGAGCCGACACGACCGGCACCGGTGAACTCCTGG
>JAFDWI010000383.1 GCA_018268545.1 Actinomycetota bacterium | reverse complement strand
CGGGCGATCGTGGCGGTTCGCATGGGGCGTGCGGGCGTGGACGGTCGCGGTCGTCGCGTTCGGCGTCGTGTGGGCAGGCCAGCAGCACTGGTTCGATCTCCCCACGCCACCACCCGAGGTGTTGCTCGGCGTCGCCGCGATCGCGCTCGCGCTGGCCGCAGCGTGTGGCGCGGCGGCATTCGAGAACGACCTGTCGTCCTTCCGGTTCGGATGGGCCCAGGCCGCGACGGTCGTCGCAACCGTCGCGCTCGTCGTGTCGGTGCTGCCCCTCGCCGGAAATGCCGCAGACGGCCGGTGGCGGATGGCGCCCGTCGGGTTGGACCAGGCGCTCGGATTCGTGAGTGCGCACCGTGCCGAGCAGCCGTTCCGGGTGCTCTGGGTCGGTGACCCGGCGGTGATGCCGGCAGCGGGTTGGCGGCTCGACGACGGCACTGCGGTGGCCGTCACCGCCAACGGCCTGGCGACGATGGACGAACTGTGGGCGCCAGCCGATCCGGGTGCGACACGGATGCTCATGGGTTCGCTCGATCTCGCGACTTCGTCGGAAACCACGCGTCTGGGCCGCGTATTGGCCGACGCTGGAATCCGCTACGTCGTGCTGCCGCGCCAGAGCGTGCCGTTGCCCTACCGGTCCACGGCGCATCGACCATCCGCGCGTCTCGTCGATGCGATGGACGACCAACTCGATCTTGCCCGCGAGTCGGCGAACGACGCGGTCGTCGTCTATCGGAACGAGGCGTGGCGGCCCGGTCGTCGCCTGCTCCCCCTGGGGACACCGGTGGGGGCCGCACCGGTGGACACCCTCGACGCCCCGACCGGTACGGCGATCCCGGGATCCGCAGATCCGATCCGGACCAGTCGGTTCCGGGTGCCTGCGCCGGGAATTCTCGCGACGGGACAACCCGCCGATCGATCCTGGCGCCTCGACATCGACGGAAAGGCCGCGAAGCCGGTCACGTTGTGGGGTTGGGAGCAGGGATTCGTCGTCCCTGGTGCCGGGACGGCGACGTTGCAGCGCGATTCGGACACCGGGCGCATCGTCGTGTTGATCTTCATGGGGGCGCTGTGGGTGGCCGTACTCGCCGCCTGGTTCGTCGGACGTCGGCGTGGCGAGGATCGTGACCTGCTCGTCGTCGCCCACGACACCGGATCCGGACCGGGGTCCTTCGTGCATCTCGGCGATCGCGGCTCCACCGACGCGGTGGCGGTCACGAAGGTCGACCTCCGCGCGGCCACCGAGGGGGAGGAGATCGAGTCGTGAGACCGGGTTCGTGGTTGCGGTTCGCGGTCATTGCCATGTTCATCGTCGTCGGCGTGACGGCGATCCTCTTCGACCGCCCGTCGACGGTGCGGACCCCGTACCGCATCCCCGACCAGGTCGATGCGGCCCAGATCGGCGCGGCAGCCTTCGGTTCGCCCGACGGGGAGGCGCTCGGTCGGTCGATGCCGATCGCTGCGCCGCTGGGGACGGCCTCGACGACGTGGTTCTGCGGCGGCGCCGACGTGGCGTCCACGACGATCGTGTTGACGAACCGGTCCTCCGAGGCGCGGACCGCAACGATCCGCACCGTGGTCTCGGAATCCACGACAGCCTCGCGCCAGGTGGAGGTGCCCGGGCACTCGACGCTCGATGTCCCGGCGGGGTTCGCAGGCAAGGGAACGCTCGCAGCGACCGTCGAATCCCGGAACGGTGGGGTGGTCGCAACCCAACGGATCGCGACGGCCGACACGGCCACGACCGCTGCGTGTGCGGTCTCGTCGTCGGCATCCTGGTTCTTTGCCGGCGGCGACACGCAACGCGGCGCCGCCGAGAAGCTCGTGTTGTTCAATCCCTTCGACGACCTGGCCACCGCGGATGTGACGTTCCTGACGCCCGACGGGTTCCGGCACCCCCAGGAAACCCAGGGGCTCGCGGTGCCCGGTCGGTCCGTCGTCGTCGTCGATGTGGGCGCCGTCCAGAATCGCCGGAGTGGGCTCGGCGCGGTGGTGACGACCCGGGCCGGGCGGCTCGTCGCGTGGCGGACCGAGACCTTCGACGGAACCGGGCCGAACATCGGAGGGGGGAATCCACCCAAGGGCGTCTCGGTCGCGTTGGGCTCGACGGTGCCGCTGACGCGATTCGCGCTTCCCACGGCGGTCACCGGCGACGGCGTCGCTCCCCGGGTCGTCATCGCGAATCCGGGCGCGACCGCCTCGACGGTGCAGTTGTCGTTCGCGGTCGACAACCCTGGGCAGAACGGTCAACCGCCGCCGATGTCGATCGAATTGATGTCCGGAGCCGTTGAGGTGCTCGCGCCGTCGGATCTCCGTCAGGTGGCGGCGGGGGTGCCGTTCACCGTTTCGGGACGCGTGGTCCACGGCGGCGCGGTGGTCGCGGAGCTGTGGTTCGACGGGTCCGCCCCGGCGAAGGGGCACGGATCGTTCGCAGCGCCCGGGTCCAGTTTCGGGGCCACCTCGTGGGTCGTTCCCGTCGGATTGCAACTGCCCACGATCGACCAGCTCGGCGTCCGGGCGACGGGGAGCGCGGCGACGTTGCGGATCTCGCTGATGGTCGACGGGTCGGTCCGGCCGGTCGTGTTGCCGCCGGGAACGGGCAGCGTCGCGGCTCGAGGGCGGGTCACGATCGATCTGGCCGCGCTCCTGGCGAAGCACCCCGGCGCCACCGTCGTCCTCGACGCGTCACAACCGGTCACGGTGTCGCGCCTGCAGACCGGGCCGAACGAACGTGGCATCGTGAGCACCCCGGCGGTTCCGGTCGCCGGGACCCTTTCAGCACCCTGACCGGCACGCGCCGGTTGGCGAACGGCCCTCGTCGGGGGCCAGACTCGACCTCGTGATCGCCTTCGTCGTCGCGGCCCTGGTCGTCGTTTCCGGGGTGGTCGTCGCGGCACTCGTCCGACGCCGGGACTCGGGACGGATGGCGGGGGGAACGCGGTGGAGTGTCCCCGCCCAGCTCGAACGACGCGACTTCGTCCAGCCCGAGACCCCGCGCCTCGTGGTCGTGTTCGCATCGGACACCTGTGATGCGTGCTCCGCGACCTGGGACCGGGTCACGGGTCTCGCCGACGCCGACACCGCGGTCGAGCGGGTCTCCTATCAGGACCGCCCCGAGCTCCACGAGCGGTACGGCATCGATGCGGTGCCGACCCTCGTCGTGGCCGACGCCGAGGGTGTCGTGCTCCGCTCGTTCGTCGGACCGGCCACCGAGGACGAACTGGCGACCGCGCTGCGAGCAGCTGCCGAGACCGGCTGACGATTTCCGCCTCAGGGGCCGTCGAGCAGGCGGGACGTCAAGCCGGCGGTGCGTCCGGTGACGCCCCGCGCCGACGGGCCCAGGCCGGCTGTTGATCGCCGTCAGGGCTTCCGGCGGTTTCGACCGGTGCGGCGACGGTCGGGTCGACCGGCAAGGTCGCCGACGGGTCGGTAGACGTCGTGCCGACTTCGGGATCCGGGAGCGGCATGGTCGACGCATCGTTCGGCGTGTCGGGGTCGACCACCGGCGGCGGGGGAGTTCCCCCACCACCGGGCCGTCCGAGTTCGACCAACCGGTTGACCTCGTCGCCGTCGATGGTCTCGTGTTCGAGCAGGGCGCGGGCGATCAGGTCGAGGCTGTGGCGGTGTTCGGTGAGGATCTCCGTGCACCAGGCCTCCGCCTCGCGAAGGATGCGTTCGACTTCCTCGTCGATCACCCGGGCCGTCTCGTCGGAGTACTTGCGGGGCTGGCCGAGTTCCTCACCGAGGAACACCTCGTGATCCGAACCCCATGCCATCGGACCGACCCGTTCGGACATACCGAACTCACGCACCATGCGTGTCGCCAGTTCCGTCGCGTGCATGAGGTCGTTCGCAGCGCCCGAAGACGACACGCCGAACACCAGCTTCTCGGCGATCCGCCCACCCATCGACACCACGATCCGCTGTTGGATGAAGTCTTCCTCGTAGCTGTGGCGGTCTTCGGTCGGCAACTGCATGGTCACTCCGAGGGCCATGCCCATCGGGAGGATCGTGACCTTGTGGACCGGGTCCGCCTTGGGCAGCACCGCCGCGCACAGGGCGTGGCCGCCTTCGTGGTACGCGGTGAGTTCCTTTTCACGGTCCGACATGGCGAGCGATTCGCGGCGCTGCCCCATGAGCATGCGGTCCCGCGCATAGTCGAAGTCGAGCATCGTCACCTGGTCACGGGTCTGGCGCACCGCGTGGAGGGCTGCCTCGTTCACCAGGTTCGACAGGTCGGCTCCACTCATACCCGGCGTTCCACGCGCGATCACGGCCAGGTCGACATCTGCAGCGATGTTCTTGCCCTTGGAGTGCACGTCGAGCACAGCGAGGCGTTCCTCCAGTTCGGGCAGCGGCACGACGACCTGGCGGTCGAATCGGCCGGGCCGGAGCAGGGCCGGGTCGAGGATGTCGGGCCGGTTGGTGGCGGCCATCATGACGATCCCCTCGGTCGCCTCGAATCCGTCCATCTCGGCGAGCATCTGGTTGAGGGTCTGTTCGCGCTCGTCGTGACCCCCACCGAGTCCGGCGCCGCGTTTGCGCCCGATGGAGTCGATCTCGTCGACGAAGATGATCGCTCGGCCCATCTTGCGAGCGGTCGCGAACAGGTCGCGGACCCGGCTCGCGCCGACGCCGACGAACATCTCCATGAAGTCGGACCCCGTCACCGACAGGAACGGCACGCCGGCCTCGCCGGCCACCGCCCGGGCGATCAGGGTCTTGCCGGTCCCGGGCGGCCCCACGAGCAGAACCCCCTTGGGGATGCGCGCACCGATCCGGGCGAATTGTTCGGGGGTCCGGAGAAAGTCCACGACCTCGCGGATCTCGGTCTTGACACCTTCGTACCCGGCGACGTCGGCGAAGGTGGTGCGCGGTGAGTCCGAGTCGTACGTCTTCGCCTTCGAACGGCCCACCGACATGATCCCACCCATCTGGCCGGATGACCGCCGCATGAACCACACAACGAACAGGATCGGCACGGCGAACATCAGCAGATACGGGATCAGCGTGATCAGGCTGTTCTCCGACGGCGTCGTCGTCTCGAACTTGACCTTGTGGGTTCGCAGGGTCTGCAGGTCCGAGTCGGGGAACGTGAGGAGTCCGGTCGTCGCGAACTGGGTGCCGTCGGTGTAGGTCCCGGTGATGTGCCCGTTCGTGTTGTTGAACTTGACGCTCTTGACCTTGTTCGCCGAGACGTCCTGCATGAACGACGAGTACGAGATCGACGTCGCGTTGCTCGGCGACCCGAACGCGTAGAGGCCGACCACGACGAGCACGACCCCGGCGAGCACCCAGATCATCCATTTCGGCCAGCCGTTGTCCGACGCTGCACCCGGGCGACCTCCACCCGAACCGCCCGATGGGCGTCGCGGTGGCGGCGGAGGCGGCGGAGGGCCTTGTGCGGGCATGAGACCATCGTAGTGGCGACCTGCCGCGGACCCGCCTCTCGGACCCGATAACCTGCACGTTCATGCAGCGCCATTGCGCCAGACCGGGATGCACCCGCTCGGCGACCGCCACGTTGACCTACGACTACGCCGCCGGATGCGTGTGGATCGATCGCCTGACCGACGAGGCGCATCCGATGACCCACGATCTGTGCTCCCGGCATGCCGACACGCTCGGGGTTCCCCGGGGCTGGCTGTTGCAGGACCGACGTTCGCCCGCTGCGCCGCTGTTCTCCGCCCCCATCGGGCACGCGGCGAACAGCCTCGCCCTTTGACCTCTCCCGCCCGACGACGCCGCTCGGGCTCGCCCTCTGACCCGTCCCGTCACACGGGGCCGATCGCGGATGATGCTGATGGGCCCGGGCTGATCGTCGCGCCCGAGGCCGGAGGATCCGAGCCGTGGCGGTCGTCGCCGTGGGGGGTGGTCGACGCGGTCTGGGGTTGGTTCCTCGCGGTCGGGCTCGGGGCGCTCGGTGGTGCCGTCATCATCGCCGCCGCTGGGTACCGTGCCGATGCCCAAGCAGCATGGCCGCTTTGGCTGGTTGCGGTCACCCAGGTGCCGTTGTGGGTCGGATTGGCCGGCGCGCCGTTCGTCGCCGCGCGCCGCGCTTCGAGCAACCCGGTGCGCGAGTTCGGGTTCCGGTTCACCGTCGTCGATGTGCCTGCCGGTCTCGTGATCGGCGTGGTGGCACAGCTCGTGCTGGTTCCGGCGATCTCGTGGCCGTGGCTGAAGCTCCTGGGCAAGCACCCGAGTGATCTGTCGCGAACGGCCGAACAGCTCGTCTCCAAGGCCCATGATCCGTTGGGGGTCGTGCTGCTCATCACGATCGTCGTGATCGGCGCGCCGTTCATCGAGGAGCTCTTCTATCGAGGGTTGTTGCTCCGTTCGTTGCAGAAATCGCTGCCCGCGGCGTGGATGGCGGTCGTCGTCTGCGGGCTCGTGTTCGGCGCAT
>JAFDWI010000382.1 GCA_018268545.1 Actinomycetota bacterium | reverse complement strand
GACTACAACGCGGCCTACGCGAAGGCGACCGACAAGGTGATCGCGGCAGGGTTCGTGTTGCCGGCGGACCGGTCCGCGATGCTCGCCGACGCGCAACCGAACCGCATTCCCAAGTGATGCCGAACGCGATCGGCGCAGCCCCGACCGGCGTGAACCGCGGCGTCGGGTGGCCCCTGAGCGTGGCGGTCCGATGATCCACCGTCGACCCGGTGACTTGACCGCTCGGTCAAGTTGGGATTCGCGGGCCTTCATGGACGAAGATCGAACCAAGCGGGCGTTCGGGAAACGCCCTCCGACGACGCACCTCAGGGGACATCGATGACCGACACGATCGAAGAACTACGCGACTGGCTGACCGACAACTGGGATCCGGATCTGACCGTGGGCCAGTGGTGGGAGCGCCTCGGCAACGCCGGCTGGTCCGCGCCCACCCTGCCGGTCGGAGGTTACGGCCGTGGCGTGGAGCGTGCGGTCGCGGTCGAGATCGGCAACGAGATCGCCGCCTTCGGCGCGCTCGGCGCGCCAGGTGGTCTCGGTCTGCTCCTCGCGGCACCGACCATCTCCGACGAGGGCACGCCCGAACAGGTCGAGACCTACGTCGCCGACATCGTGACCGGCCGCAAAGCGTGGTGTCAGCTGTTCTCCGAACCGGGTGCCGGCTCGGACCTCGCCGGGCTGGGCACCAAGGCGACCAAGGACGGTGACGAGTGGATCATCGACGGCCAGAAGGTGTGGACGTCGCTCGGCCAGATCGCCGACATGGCGATGCTGCTCGCCCGGACCGACCCGTCCCAACCCAAGCACCAGGGCATCACGTACTTCGCGTTCGACATGCACCAGAGCGCCGTCGAGGTCCGACCGCTCACCGAGATGACCGGCAACGCCATGTTCAACGAGGTCTTCATGACCGAGGCGCGGGTCGCCGACGCCGCGATCATCGGAGGGTTGAACAACGGCTGGCGGGTCGCGAACACCACGCTCGGCCACGAACGTGCCGGTCTCGGTGCCGGTGGTGGAACCGCCGGCGGTGGCCTCTCCGGTGCGCGGCCCGGCACGGTCGCGGGAGACCTCGACAAGCGGGTCGGAGACTTCGTGCGGGCGCCGTCGCCCAAGAAGCAGGCCGCGGCATCCGACGGCGAGAAGAAGAAGCGCAGCTCGGCCGACCTGCTCGCCGGGCTCGCTCGAGGCAACGGCAAACTCGCCGATCCGATCATCCGTCAGGGACTCGCGCAACTGCACACCCTCGGTGAGATCGGTCGCTACTCCGCCGAGCGGGCCAAGGCATTGCGTGCCCAGGGCAAGACGATTCCCGGGATGGGCAACATCGCGAAGTTGTCGATGAGCAACATCGTGCGGCTGCAGCGTGACCTCGGGCTCGCGGTGGTGGGCGCACAAGGGATGTTGCACGCCTACAAGCCGGCCGATCAGGCAGCGCTCGACGAAGCGACCGGCAACCCGTTCCTTGCGGCGGTCACGGGACTGGCCCTGTATGCCCAGGCGCCCCCCATCTACGGCGGCACCGATCAGATCCAGCGCAACATCATCGCCGAACGGGTGCTCGGCATGCCCCGCGAGCAGGGCCCGTCCAAGGACACCCCGTACTCCGAGCTCCCCAAGAACGGCTGACCCTCCGGGCCATCTGCGATCACGCCGGGTCACCCGTTCCGGGTTCTGGCGTGGGTCCGGGTGGCCGGTCGAATCGGATCTGCACCGCGTCGTGATCGGGGACGAAACCGAGGCGCGCATACAGCGCGTTCGACGTGGGGTTCGAAAGGTCGGTGTACAACATGACGTGTTCCGCGCCGGCTGCGAGCGCGCCCGCGGCTGCTGCGGCGGTGGCACCACCCGCGTACCCGCGGCCGCGTAGATCCGGTGGCGTGTAGACCGGCCCGATTCGCGACGCCCCGCCAGCCGGAGGGCGACAGCCGGCCATCGATGCGACTCGGTCGTCGTCGGCCCACACCCAGAACTCGTGGTTTTCGATCCCGGCGATGGCCGCCGCGGTCGGGTCCTCGAGTGGGTCCTGGGGCATCGCCTCGTCGTGGAACGCCTCCAACCAACTCGCGAGGGTCGCGATGTCATCGGCGACGGCGAGTCGGGCCGTTCCGGAAACGCTGGTTGGTGGGGTGAGCGTGCCGAGCCGATGCGCCCGTTGGGCGACGAGTGCCGTCGGGGTCACCGAGTGAGTCTCCGCCCAACGCTCCGCGAATGCCTGGGTTGCGCCGCGTTCACCGGTCACACCAGGCAGCAGGGTGCCTTCGGATTCGAGACGCTCGGCGACGGCGAGCACCGCGCCGGTCGGCATCGGAGACACGAACAGGTTCCAGGGACGGTTCAACATCGCGGCGCCGACGACCGACGTGGGGGAATCCGACACGGTGATCCAGCGGTTCCCTGCAGCCGGCGGATCAGACGCCAGGCGTTCGGTCACCGACGTGATCACGTTTGTGCTGATCGGCTCACGGACAAGGAATCCTCGGGCCCGATCGAGAAAATGGTTCGGGTCGTCGAAGACCTCGACCTGGTATGCCATGCGCGCGGGTCAGTTCCGAGGAACGTCGGACCAGGGGACCGACTTGTCGGCCCGGGGCTCACCGGGCAACCCGAGGACGCGTTCGGCGATGATGTTCCGCTGGATCTCCGAGGTGCCACCCTCGATCGAATTGGCCCGCGACCGCAGAAACAATTTGCGGCTCGATCCGGGAGGACCGGTCAGTCCGATCATCTCGGACCGACGCATCGTGTAGTCGTAGTCGACGAGCGCAGCCGCGCCGAGCAGATCCACGCAGAGCTCGTAGATGTCCTGGTTGATCTCGGCGAATGCGAGTTTCGCGATCGAGCCTTCGGGACCGGGGTTCCCGGCCTTGCGATTCTGCGATGCACGCAGGTTCGTCAGCCGCAATGCCTCCGCGAAACTCCACAGGCGCACCAGCCGGTCACGGTTCACCGGCGAACGGTCCACATCGGGCTCGTCGTTCCAGATCCGCACCGCTTCGGCGATCGCACCCGAACCGGGTCCGGGCGACCCCGACCCACCTCCGCCGATCGTGGTGCGTTCGTTCGACAACGTCGTCATCGCGACGCGCCAACCCTCGCCGACCGCGCCGACCCGATCGGTATCGGGCACCCGCACGTCGGTCAGGTACACCTCGTTGAACTCCGCTTCACCGGTGATCTGACGCAGCGGGCGCACCTCGACGCCGGGTGCGTGCATGTCGAGCGCGAAGTACGTCATTCCCTTGTGTTTGGGTACATCCGGGTCGGTACGCGTCACGAGCATGCCGCGGTCGGCCAGGTGCGCGGCGGTGTTCCACACCTTCTGACCGTTGACGACCCATTCGTCGCCGTCACGGACCGCGCGGCACGCGAGTCCCGCGAGGTCCGAACCGGCGCCCGGCTCGGAGAACAACTGGCACCACACGTCGTCGCCGGTGAACGCACGACGCAACAGGCGCTCCCGGATCGCGTCGTCGCCGTTGGTCACGATCGTTGGGCCCGCCATCGTGACACCGAAGAACTGGTCGATGCCCGCCGCGGGCGCGCCTGCCCGGCGTAGTTCGGTTTCGATGAGGCCCTGGAATCGGGGTGGCAAGCCCAACCCACCGAAACCTTCGGGGAAATGCACCCAGGCGAGGCCGGCGTCGAACTGGGCGCCGCGGAACTCCTGGACGGTCGACGTCGCAGGATCGACGCGACCGAGCAGCTCGAGTGTGCGTTCGCGTACAAGGGTCTCGTCGTCGCTCATCGGGTCGCTCCTCGAGGTGATGTCGGTGTCGCAGGGATCGGCGACGAGTCCTCACCGTACCGCCGAGCGTCCCCTAGCCTTGTCCGATCATGGATTCCGACCCGGGCGTTGCCCTCGACGAGCCGCGTCGCGCGTCGCTCGGTCGTGCGGCGACCCTCATCACGGTCGGCAACCTGATCTCGAGGATCTCGGGGTTCGTGCGGGTCGTCGCCGTCGCCGGGGCGCTGGGCATCGCGTACCTCGGTGACTCGTACCAGCGGGCGAACGAGGTGTCGAACGTCCTGTTCGAACTGCTCGCCGGCGGGGTGCTGTTCTCGATCCTCGTCCCGAGCTTCGTCGAGTTGCTCTCCGGCGTCACACCCGATGGCGTCGCACCCGATGGTGAGGTGCGCGCCGGCGCCACGGTGCGAGACGTCGCCGGGGCACGACGGCTCGGGTCGGTGCTCGCGACGCGCGGGAGCGTCTACGTCGGGATCGTCGCGCTCGTCGGCATGCTCGGTGGCACCTGGATCATGCGCCTGTTGACGCTCGGTACGCCCGAAGCGGTGCGCGCCGAGCAGATCCGACTCGGCGCGTTCCTGCTGTGGTTCATCATGCCCCAGCTCGTCTTCTATGCGGTCGGTGCGGTTGCGAGCGCGTTGCTCCAATCCGACCACCGGTTCCTCGCCACGTCGATCGCACCGGTCTTCAACAACATCGTCGTCACGATCACGATGATCGTCTTCGCTCATCAGCACGCGGCCGAAGCGGGCCTCACGCTCACCGTGCACGAAAAGGTGCTGCTCGGCGCAGGCACGCTGGCGGGGACGATCGCGATGACCGCGGTGCCGCTCGTCGCGTTGGTCAACGCCGGGCTCGCGATCCGACCCCGCTGGAGGACCGCTGGACTCGGCCTGCGCAGCCTGGTTCGCAAAGGGGCCTGGGCGGCTGGGCACGTCGGCCTGAACGAGGTACTCATCGGGGCGACGATCATCCTCGCCGGCCGGGTCGACGGTGGCGTCATCGCCTACCAGACCGCGTTCATGTTCTTTCTGTTGCCCCACGCGCTGATCGCGTACCCGATCTTCACGGCGTTGTTCCCACGGTTGTCCCGTCAGGCCGCGCGGGGCGATCACGACGGCTTCGCGTCCGAACTCACACGGGGGATGCGACTCAGTTTGCTGTTGTTGATCCCGGCAAGTGGGCTGCTCGCGGTTGTCGCCGCTCCTGGGTTGTCGGTCGTGCGTATCGGGCGACTCGACGCGCACGGCGTGCATCTCGTGGCGGCGACGCTCGCGGCCTTCCTGGTCGGGCTGAGCGCGTTCAGCGTCTTCTTCTTGTTGACGCGCGCCTCCTACGCGCTCGGCGACGCCCGATCCCCGACG
>JAFDWI010000381.1 GCA_018268545.1 Actinomycetota bacterium | reverse complement strand
TCGCAGGTCGGACCGACAAGGGCGTCCATGCGCTCGGGCAGGTGGTGAGCGTCGACGTCGCCGACGACGTCGATGTCGACGTCGTCGAGCTGGCTCGGCGGGTGAACCGGATCGTCGGCCCCGAGATCGCCGTGCGCGACGCGCAGGTCGTGCCACTGTCGTTCGATGCGAGGTTCTCGGCCCGGTCACGAACCTACCGGTACGTGGTGTGGAACCGATCGGAGCCGGACCCGTTCCGTGCGGGTCTGGCCTGGCATGTCGCCGAGCCACTCGACCTCGCGGCGTTGCGACTGGCATGTGATCCGTTCATCGGTTCACATGATTTCTCGGCCTTCTGTCGGGTGGCGACGCGCCGCGACGGGTCACCGGCGCCGCTGACGCGACGGGTGATCGCTGCCGACTGGAAACCTGGGGTGCCCGGCGAGATCGTCTTCACGATCACGGCGTCGTCGTTCTGTCATCAGATGGTCCGTTCGATCGTCGGCACGATCGTCGAGGTCGGCCGGGGCCGTCGCTCGGCCGGCGATCTCGTCGGCGTCATCGCATCCGGGGACCGTTCCCGGGCCGGCCGGTTGGCGCCCCCCGACGGGCTCTACCTCGAGTCGGTCGACTACGGCGATGCCGGGTGATGTGCACGATGGCGGACCGGTCGACCGACACCCCTTGACGATCTCCCGACCGTGGAATAGCTTCGGCGGCGTCGCGCGGTGGGCGTGCGGCAGCGGGCGAATCGAAAGGCGGAGGTATGAACGGGCGGAACGCAGGGCAAAGAACGTCTATGCGACGAATGGTGATTCGATCGGGGCTGGTCGCGGCGATCCTGCTGGTCGCCACGAGTTGTGTGTCGCCGATGCAGCAACAGAAGGACACCGTGGATCGGTTGCTCGGCCAGAGCGCGGTGGCCTTCGGTGCGCAGGCCTCCAATGCGACGTTCCGGGCACAGAACCCCGCGCTCGACTTCGGCACCGACGGTTGCTCGAACTGGTTCCTTCCCGATCACATGAACGACACGGGCGCAACGTACGACTTCACGTTGGCGTGCTGGCACCACGACTTCGGCTACCGCAACTACAAGCGTTTCAAAGCTGCAGGCATGGTCGCCGACGTCGAGGGGACCCGAGGGTTGATCGACATGATGTTCCTCGACGACATGAAGGCGGACTGCGCCGCGCGACCGTCATGGCAACAGCCGACCTGCAAGTCGCGCGCCGATCTGTATTTCTGGCTCGTTCGCAAGTACGGCCAGATCTGACCCACCCGGCCGGGTTCCGATCGACGCCTGGCCGTGCGGTCCGCAGCGGGCGAGCCGGTTCATTTGCCGTCGGGCCGCAACCCGCCTTAGGCTTGCACGTCGCCCACCGGTCGGCCCCTGCCGGTCGGTGATCGGCGAATCCGCTGTCACGAGTTCCGAGGATCCAACGAGCGTGCCCACTTACAGCCCCAAGGCCAGCGAAATCGAACGATCCTGGTACGTCGTCGACGCCGAAGGTGTCGTGCTCGGGCGCTTGGCGACCGAGGTTGCGAACGTGCTGCGCGGCAAGCACAAGCCGACGTACGCACCCCACATCGACACCGGTGATCACGTCATCATCGTCAACGCCGACAAGGTCGTGCTGACCGCCGACAAGGCCGGCGCCAAGCAGGTCTACCGGCACACCGGTTATCCAGGTGGGATCCGGTCGGAGAGCTACGCGGACCGACTCGCCAAGAAGCCCGCCGACGCGGTTCGGGCGACCATCCGTGGGATGATCCCCAAGACCCGCTTGGGACGCGCCCAACTCGACAAGCTCAAGGTCTATGCGGGCCCGACGCATCCGCACGCCGCCCAGCAGCCCCAACCCCTCGAACTGGACCGTCGCGCGCACGCCGCCACGGCCACGCGATAGGAGTTCGACCCGTGCCTCACCCCCTCACCCAGACCACCGGCCGCCGCAAGCGCGCGATCGCCCGGGTGCGGTTCCGCCCGGGTTCGGGCGCCATCAAGGTCAACGGCCGCGAGGTCGACGACTTCTTCCCGTCGCGCACGCACCGCATGATCCTGACCGAACCGTTGCGGCTCACCGAGATGACCGAGGCCTACGACATCGAGGCCACGATCACCGGCGGTGGCCCGACCGGCCAGGCGGGCGCACTGCGACTCGGGATCGCTCGTGGGCTGATCGAACTCGACGCCGAACTGCGTCCAGCGCTCAAGAGCGCCGGTTTTCTCACCCGCGACGCGCGTGAGAAGGAGTCCAAGAAGTACGGGTTGAAGAAGGCCCGTAAGGCGCCGCAGTACTCCAAGCGCTGAACCTGCCGGCACCACGAGCCGACAATCCGACGGTGGTCGTCGAGTGAGCCTTCGATTCGGGACCGACGGTGTCCGTGGCGTCGCGAACGCGGCGCTCACGCCCGAATTCGTCACGTCGCTGGGGCGCGCCGCGGCACGGGGCCTCGGCGCGGACATCTGCGCGATCGGCCGTGACACCCGGGTGTCGGGCACGATGCTCGTCGCTGCGCTCGCAGCCGGGCTCACCGCGGAAGGCGTCGACGTCGTCGACCTTGGTGTCGTACCCACGCCGGCCGTCGCGTACTGGGCACAGCAACACGGCCAGCCCGGTGCGGTCATCTCCGCCTCGCACAATCCCTACCCCGACAACGGCGTGAAGTTCTTCGCCGAGGGGGGACGCAAACTGTCCGACGCTGCGCAGGCGAGCATCGAAGCGCACCTCACAGAACTGCTCGAGGGCGGCCCGAACGCCGTCGGCGACGACCCACCGGTCGGCGACGACGTCGGCGTCGTCCGCCGCGACAACGATGCGGGCGCCGACTACATCGATCACCTCGTCGATGGCAAGGTCGGTGAGCGCGGCCTGGAAGGGGCGCTCATCGTCGTCGATGCCGCGAACGGCGCAGCCTCGGCGTTCGCGGCGAAGGTGTTCGGCCGGATCGGTGCGACGGTCACGGTCGTCAATGCCTCACCCGACGGCGTGAACATCAACGAAGGGTGCGGCTCCACGCATCCCGAGGCGTTGCAACGAGCGGTGGTCGATCGTCGGGCCCGTTTCGGGCTCGCGCTCGACGGTGACGCCGATCGCCTCCTCGCGGTCGACGAACGGGGCGCACTGGTCGACGGCGACGCGCTGCTCGCGGTGTTCGCGTTGGACCTCGCCGCACGAGGTCGACTTCGCGGACCGGCGATCGTGGCGACCGTGATGAGCAACCTGGGCCTGCAGCGAGCGCTGGCACGCAACGGCATCGACCTGGTCCGCTGCGATGTCGGGGACCGGAACGTGCTCGCCGAACTCGATGCCCGCGGCCTCGACCTGGGAGGCGAGCAGTCCGGGCACCTGATCTTCGCCGACCATGCGACGACCGGCGACGGACTGTTGGCCGGTGTGCTGCTCGCGGACCTGATCGTCCGGTCGGGCCGACCGCTCTCGGAACTGGCGTCGGTGGTCACCCCGGTCCCACAGGTCCTGCGCAACGTGCCGTTGCCGGCCGGCGTGCCCGACCTGTCAGATGCGATCGCCGCGGATGTTGCCGAAGCCGAAGCCCGACTCGGCGACGACGGCCGGGTACTGATCCGGCTCTCGGGAACCGAACCGCTCGCCCGCGTCATGGTCGAAGCGACCGAAGCAGAAACCGCGGAGCGGGTTGCCGACGCACTCGTCGCCGCGGTCGAGCGCACCATCGGGTGACACCGGCGCTCCGGTAGCCTTGCCGGTTGACCTCGCACCCCGACGGAGGACCCCCGACCCATGTGCGGCATCATCGCGATCGTCCGGCAACGGTCGGACCGGGCCGTCCCGGCGCGTGCCGACATCACGCGCGACCTCGATGCAGCGAGCGCGATGGTCGGCGGGAGCTCGGCGCTCGACGGGGCCGTATCGGTGGAGCTCGTCGACACCTTGACGACGATCGCCGGGACGCTCGAACGAACGGACGCGGCCCTGCGCGGCGGACCCGGTGTCCGGGCACTGCTCGCCGATCCGACGCTCGCCGGCGCGGTCTCGGCTCGGGTCGCCGAGATCCTCGATTGGGTCGAACACGTCGATTCGTTGCTCGACGACGACGATCATCCCGAAGATGCCACGGTCGTCGAATCGCTGAATGCTGCGCTCATCCGGGTGCGCGACGTGCTCTGGGCGCTGGGAACGGATCGGCTCCGGGCGGCCGAGGGCGTCGCCGATCTTGCAGGCCCCAACCCGGATCCGGGCGCGGTCGACTTGTTCCTGTCGATCTACCAGTCGCTCGCGGGTCTCGACCGGCTCGAGGTCCGAGGCCGAGATTCGGCGGGCCTGAGTGTGTTCGTACGCGGGCACGGTCTCGACGCCGGTCGGGTCGACGCACTCGCGGGCGAACGCGAAGACGACGTGCTGTTCACCCACGGTGCCGTGCGCCGGATCGGTGACGACGTGTTGTGCTTTGCGTACAAGACCGCTGCCGAGATCGGCGAACTCGGCGACAACACCGCCGCG
>JAFDWI010000380.1 GCA_018268545.1 Actinomycetota bacterium | reverse complement strand
TGCCGCCGATGCCGCCACCGATCCCGACCCGCTCGTTGCCGAACGTCGAGCGGGCGACCTTCCAACCGGCGTTCACCGCGCCGACGACGTCGTCGTCGGGGACGAACACGTCGGTCAGGAACACCTCGTTGAAGTCCGCCTGACCCGTCACCTGTTTGAGCGGGCGAACTTCGACGCCGGGTCCGTGCATGTCGATCACCATGGCGGTGATCCCGTCGTGCTTGGGGGCGTCCGGGTCCGTGCGGATGGTCACCAGCCCGAGATCGGCCTGGTGGGCGACACTCGTCCAGACCTTCTGACCGTTCAGGATCCAACCGCCGTCGGTGCGCACACCCCGGGTCCGGATCGACGCGGCGTCCGACCCGGCTTCGGGCTCGGAGAACATCTGGCACCACACGGTCTGCTGGTGTAATGCGGGCGCAACCCACCGCTCGATCTGATCGGCCGTGCCGTGTTGGATGAGCGTGAGGATCACCCACGAGGTGATCCCGTATTCCGGTGCGCGCAAGCCCGCCGCCGCCATCTCGGCTTCGGTGACCAGTTGCTCGACCGGCCCGGCACCCCGACCGAAGGGCACGGGCCAGTGCGGAACGGCATAGCCCGAGTCGACCAGCGCGTCGCGTCGGGCGTCGCCGTCCAGCTTCCTGATCTCGGCGAGATCCGCGCGGACCCGTTTACGGATCGCGTCGGCTTCGGCCGGCAGGTCGAGGTCGGCGGCTCGGACGACGCCCCGTCGGTGGGCATCGACGAGCACCGGGTGCGGGTCGGCTCCCACGGCGACGGCCCGCAGCGCGGTGGAGCGCCGCACATACAGGTGTGCATCGTGCTCCCAGGTGAAACCGATCCCACCGTGCACCTGGGTGTTCAGTTGCGCGTTGTCGTAGAACGCGCGGGGCGCGAGCGTCGCCGCGGTCGACGCGGCGAGTTCGAACGCGTCGAGGTCGTCGCCATCGCCGGCACGTGCCGCGTCCCAGGTCGCCGCGGTCGCCATCTCTGCGGCGACGAGCATGTTGGCGCAATGGTGCTTGACCGCCTGGAACGAACCGATCACCCGTCCGAACTGTTGACGTTGCTTGGCGTACGCGGTCGCGGCGTCGCAACACGCTCGGGCACCGCCGGTCGCCTCGGCAGCCAGGAGCGTCCAAGCGATGCAGCGGGCCCGCCGCCCCGTCCCGGCGAGCACGGCAACCGGGGTTTCGGTCAGGACCGCGGTGACCGACGGCCGTGACGGGTCGACGTTCGCGGGCGTGGTGACGGTGACACCGGGCGCGTCCGACGAGAACACGACCACGTCGTCACCGCAGACGACGAGGACCGATTCGGCGCACCCGCCGGCCAACAGCAGACCGGTGTCGCCCGTCGCCGATCGGGTGTCGCCCGACCCGGTGAGGGTGAGCGCCGAAGCGTCGAGTCCGAGCGCCCAGCGCACCCGGCCCGCAACGAGATCGCCGAGTCCGGCGGTCGCCGCGCCCGAGCCAGGCTGTGAAGCGAGGACCGCCGCGGCGATCACGGTGGTCGTGAAAGGCCCGGGGGCGACGTGGGCACCCATCGCCTCGGCGACCACGGCGTATTCCACGAGGCCGAACCCGGAACCACCGTCGGCTTCGGCCACGCCGAGCCCGAGCCACCCGAGGTCGGCGAGTTCATCCCAGAACGCCGGCAACCCACTCGACGGTTCGTTCAACAACGCGCGGTTGGCACCAAGCGCGCCGCGGTCTTCGAGAAACGTGGTGACGACCGTTTCGAGTTCGCGGTGCGCGTCGTTGATGGCGATCCCCATGTCGATCATCCCCTTTGTCCCCGGCCGAGCCGGTCCGTTTTCGGATGCGCCTTGTCTAGCGTCGGAGCGGACCCGCGTCGAAACAACCCTTGACGCACGGTCGGACCCACCGACCACTGCGTCGCCTCAGAGCACGAGACCGAGCCCGCCGTCGACGACGAGCGTCTGACCGGTCACGTAGCGGTTGGTGATCATCGCCTCGCACGCATCGGCGACATCGTCGGGTGTGGCCACACGATGCAGCGGGGTGACGGCGCTGACCCCGGCTTTGAGCTGATCCCACGACTCGGTCCACGGTGTGGCGACGAGCCCCGGGGCGACCGCGTTGATGCGCACACCGGCGACCTGCTTGGCGAGGTGCGCGGTGAGATGGTCGAGCGCGGCCTTCGACACCGCGTAGGGCAGCGACGACCCCGTCTGGCGGATCCCGGCGATCGAGGTGATGTTCACGATCCAGGCGTCGTCGGAGGCTCGCAGGGCGTCGAGCGCCGCGAGGGTGACGAAGAACGTGCCGTACACGTTCGTCTCGAAGATGCGACGCCAGTGTTCCGGCGTGAGCGATTCGAACTTGTCGAGGGGCACCTCGCAGGTGCGTCCGGCGTTGTTGACCAGACCGTCGAGGCGCCCCCACCGCTCGAGTGCGGCGGCGACCAGGTGTTCGCCGGTCGTGGGTTCGCTGATGTCGCCTCGAACGTAGATCGCGTCGGGCAGTGACGCCGCGACCCGTTCACCGGCATCGACCGACGTGGCGGAATTGACGAGCACCCCGGCGCCGGCTGCGGCACAACGCCGGGCGATCGCCTCACCGATCCCCGACGATGCACCGGTGACGATGACGGTTCTGTTCTTCAGGTCCATGTGAGGTCCTCGTGGTGGAGTCGGTCAGTGCACACAGCAGACGTGCGTCGCGAGCGGGCCGCCGTTGTAGCCGATCGCATCGGCGAATGCCTGCAACAGGTCGAAGTCGGGGCCACCCGCTTCGGCGACGGCGCGATGCAGGTTGAGCACGAGCCGTTCCGCGTCGGGCCAGACGGCGAACTCGCCGAGATCCGCGGCCCGGGCGACCTCGGTGACGGTGCGTGACGAGTCGACGACCTCGGCCGCGAGCGCTTCGACGAACCGGTAGTACCGGTCGTGTTCCTCGAGGACCCGCCCGATCTCGTCGCCGGTGATCACCGGGCCGTGGCCGGGCACGATCGTGGCCGGGGCGATCGCCGCGATCCACTCGAGCGCATCGCGGGCGCCACGCACCGAACCCGCCATCACCAACGGCGTGAGGTGCGCGAAGATCAGGTCACCGGCGAACAGGATCCGGTCGTCGGGGAGCCAGACGACGAGGTCACCGGTGGTGTGCGCGGCATGCCCCGGATGGCGTACCTGGATCGCCCGCGCTCCCAGATGCACGACGGTGTCGGCGGTGATCGTCACGTCGGGAAGCCGCCGGGACTCGGCGCCCCAGTCGGGCACGGGCTGCCAGAGGGGCGGGCATGCCTCGATGACGGCGTCGACGGCGAGCCCGGCGCGCATGTTCGGATGGCCGAACAGCACCGTGGCGTCCGGCAGGAGCCAGTTGCCGTAGGTGTGGTCGCCGTGTTCGTGGGTGTTCACCGCGAACCGGACGGCCGCGTGGTGCGTTGCCACATCGACGGCGGCGAGAAACCGTCGCGTGCGCTCCGCGGTGGCACACGTGTCGACGATGAGCGCCTGACCGTCGTCGGCGATCACGCCGGCGTTGTTGATCCACCAGGTGCCGTCGGGTTGGATCCACGCGTGCACGCCGTCGGTCAGGCAATGCAGTGCGGCGGCATCGACGCAAGCCTCGGAGTGGTCACCGGTCATGTGCGCGCCAAGCGTACCGGGCTCACCCCGACTGGCAGGTCGGACACCAGAACAGGTTGCGGTTTCCCAGCTCGGTGGTGCGGATCGTGTCGCCACAGACGTGGCAGGCTGCCCCCGCGCGGCGGTACACGTACACCTCACCACCGTGCGCGTCCTCACGCGGTGGGCGACCCATCGCCTCGGGTGTGTGTGCGGAACGGACGGTGTCGACGCGGCCGTGTCGGTGGGCGTACCCCATCAGCTCGACGAGGTCGGCCCACATCGCCGACCACTCCTCGTCGGTGATGCTGCGACCCTCGCGCATCGGGTCGATCCGATTGCGGAACAGCACCTCGGCACGAAAGATGTTGCCGCTGCCGGCGACCACCGACTGGTCCATCAACAATGCCGCGATCGGGGCGCGGCTCTTCGCGATCTTCGCCCGGGCACGGTCGCCGGTCGCCCCGGCCCGCAACGGGTCGTCACCCAGACGCGCCTCGAGGTCGTCCTTGCCCGCCGGGTCGAGGATCTCGCAGCGGGTTGCGCCGCGCAGATCCGCCCACGAGGTCCGGTTCACGAGACGCAGCCGGATCTGACCGATCGGCTCGGGCACCGGCCCGTCCCCGATGGTGAAACGGCCGTAGAGCCCGAGGTGCACGTGCAGCCATCGTGCGTGGGGGAAACGGACGAACAGGTGCTTGCCGGTCGCTTCGGCGCCGAGCACCTTGGTCCCCTCCAGCAGCGCGGCCCCGTCGAGAAAACGCCCCTGAGGACTGGACGCATGCACGATCCGGCGGGCGAACCGGTTCTCGAACTCGTCGGCGAGGCGATGGGTGACGTGACCTTCGGGCATCGCCTTCGAGTCAATCATCCCGCCTGACCGATCACCCACCCGTGCACCGGGAAGCGTCTTCGGCGATCGGGTCCGAGGCGGCGGGTAGCATCGCGGTCCGTGGACCCACGCACCGGACTGCCGACCGTCGGCATGGTCGGCGCGGGGCAACTCGCCCGCATGACCCACAGCGCCGCGATCCCACTGGGGCTGTCGTTGCGTGTGTTGGCCGGATCGGCCGACGACGGCGCCGCACTCGTCGCTGCAGACATCGAGATCGGCGATCACACCTCGCTCGACGACCTGCGCCGATTCGCGAAGGGTTGCGATGTGGTCACCTGGGACCACGAACATGTCCCCAACGCGCACGTCGCTGCGTTGGCCGCCGAGGGATTCGACGTGCAGCCCGGCGCCGATGCACTGCGGTTCGCGCAGGACAAGACACTCATGCGGTCGCGCCTGACGGCCATGGGCGTCCCCTGTCCACAGTGGGCCGACCTCGACGCGACCGAGGACCGGTCCGCGGCGCTCGCATCGTTCGGGGATCGGGTGGGGTGGCCGGTGGTACTCAAAGCAGCGCGTGACGGCTACGACGGCAAGGGCGTCTGGGTGGTCGACTCGGTCGACGACGCCGCGGAGGTGCTCGGGTCGGACACGCCGTTGCTGGTCGAGGAGAAGGTGGTGATCGCCCACGAGCTCGCCGCGCAGGTCGCACGGACACCGTCGGGCGCGCTTGCCGCGTGGCCGGTGGTCGAGACGGTGCAGTGCGACGGTATCTGCGTCGAGGTGATCGCACCGGCGCCCGATCTCGCACCCGCCACGGCTTCGGCGGCAACCGACCTCGCGTCGCGGATCGCTTCCGAGTTGGGCGTGACCGGGGTTCTGGCCGTCGAGTTGTTCGAGACGACAGACGGCCGCGTCCTCGTCAACGAGTTGGCGATGCGCCCCCACAATTCGGGGCACTGGACGATCGAAGGTTCCCGTACCTCGCAGTTCGAACAGCACCTGCGGGCCGTGCTCGACTGGCCGCTGGGGTCGACGGAGGAGACCGCGCCGGTGACGGTGATGGTCAACGTGCTGGCGGGCGACGACGATCCGGCAAGACCTGCGTTGACGGACCGGATGTGCTCCACGCTCGCCACGTTCGCCGACGCGAAGGTGCACCTCTACGGCAAGGGCTGGCGACCCGGCCGCAAGGTCGGCCATGTCACGGTGACCGGCGACGACCTCGACACGGTCCGCGGGCGGGCGCGGGCCGCCGCGCAACTGCTGGTCGACGGCGACCGGTCCGTCGCAACCCCGAATCGAGGAAACGAATGAGCGAACGACCCGTCGTCGGCATCATCATGGGCAGTGATTCGGACTGGCCGACCATGCAGGCCGCCGCCGGCGCACTGGATGAGTTCGCGGTTCCCTACGAGGCCCGGGTCGTCTCGGCACACCGCACGCCCCTCGACATGGCCGACTACGCGCAGGGTGCAGCCGGGCGCGGCCTGCGGGTGATCATCGCCGGGGCGGGCGGCGCCGCGCACCTTCCGGGCATGGTGGCGTCGCTCACGACGTTGCCGGTGATCGGCGTGCCTGTTCCGCTGAAATACCTGGACGGCATGGATTCGCTCATGTCGATCGTGCAGATGCCGGCGGGCGTGCCCGTGGCGACGGTCTCGATCGCCGGGGCCCGCAACGCCGGTCTGTTGGCGGCCCGCATTCTCGCATCCGGCGATCGGGTCCTCACCGAGCGGATGGCGGCATTCCAGGCCGACCTCGCGGCTACGGCGCGCGCCAAGAACGCGGCCCTCGCCGACCGTCTCGTCGACACCGACTGACGACGAACGACCGCCGACGCGCACACGACGCTCGATGACTGGCACCACGAACGATCGTCCTCGGGCGTTCTGGTCGTTGCTGGGGTGCATCACTGCGCTGGCGCTGGCGATCCGGGTCGCCCGGGTCGCGCTGGTGACGGCGAAGCAGGTGCCCGGCAACGACGCGTACTACTACCACGCGCAAGCCGCACTCCTGGTGAAGGGGCACTGGTTCGTCCAGCCGCTCGCGTACCTCAAGTACGGGACGTTCCAACCCGGGGCGGACCATCCACCGGGTTTCGTGACCCTGCTCGCCGTCCTGGATCGGATCGGGCTGGGTTCGACGGCATCGCAGCGTTACGTCATGGCGGTGCTCGGCACGGTGACGGTCGTGGTGATCGCCCTCACCCTCGCCCGGCTCGTCAGCGCGCGTGCCGGCCTCATCGGCGGGCTCATCGCCGCGGTGTACCCGAACCTGTGGTTCAACGACGGCGAGATCATGTCCGAGACGATGTCGGTGCTGGCGTTCACCGTCGCGGTTGCAGCGTGTTTCCGGTATCGGGCGACACACCATTGGAAGTGGTTGGCGGCGATGGCGTTCGCCGTCACCATCGACGCGAGCGCCCGACCCGAGACGGTGCTGCTGCTCGGACTGATGGTGCTTCCGGCGGTGATCGGTGCGACCTCCGGGGATCGGCGTCGACGGCTCGCGCATCTCGGCCTGGCTGTGGTCGTCCCGGTGGTGATCCTCGCTCCGTGGTCGATCTTCAATTCGGTGCGCTTCGGCGAGCCGGTCCTGTTGTCGACCGGAGCCGGGCAGACGCTGTTGCAGGGGAACTGTGGGGTCGCCTATTACACCGATGCGATCGGTATGGACGTGTTCGCGTGTCTGCCACCGGCCGACCCCCACCACGGGACCACACCCCGAAACCTCGCAGCCGACGACGCCCGGTATCGCAAGAAGGCGCTCGACTACATGGGCAAGCACGCGAAGCGACTCCCGCTGGTGGTGTTGGCACGCGAGGGTCGGACCTGGGGGGTGTGGCAACCCGGCCAACAACGAAGCTTCGACAACTACATGGGTGGGCGCGGGTCACGTGGGTTGATCCACATCCAACAGTGGACCTGGTGGATCACCGCGGCGGTCGCACTCCCGGGGATGTGGCTGTGGCGGCGCCGGCAACTCGCGTTGTACCCGCTGCTGTCACAGGTGTGGACGACGGTGATCGCAACGGCGTTCACCTTCGCCAGCACCCGGTATCGGTCCGGCGCGGAAGTGGTCGTGGTGTTCTTCGCCGCGACGACGATCGACTGGCTGGCCGGTCGGTTGCGCCATCGCATCACCGCCGCACCCCGAGCGCAGTCGCCGACGACGCCATGACCGCGCGTCGCCCACGGGCGCTGCTCGTCGCAGGCGGCGTCGTGGTCGCCGTCGTTGCCGTGGCACTCGTCGCGGTGCTCGTGACACGATCACGGCACCACCGACCGCCCACCGGGACCTACGTCGCGATGGGTGACAGTTACAGCGCGGGTGCCGGGATCGTCGGTGTGGTCGGCGATCCGTGGCAGTGCTTCCGTTCGAGCCGGAGCTTCCCGAACCTCGTGGATGAACGCCTCACCCGAGACCGGGTCGCGAGATTCACGCT
>JAFDWI010000037.1 GCA_018268545.1 Actinomycetota bacterium | reverse complement strand
TGCCCACGATCGAAGCGCCGCCACCGATCGGTGCCGGAGCGTCATAGGACCACAGCGTGCGACCGGTACGGGTGTCGAGCGCGTACAGGTGGTTCTTCGCGGTGCCCACGAACGCGATGCCGGGCACCCCGCTGATCGGCCCGAACACACTGCCCTCGAGGGTCTTGGACCACACGACGGCGCCGGTCTTCGGCGACAGCGCGGTCACCTTCGACGTCTCGGGAAGTGCCATCGGTGAACCGCCCGCCTTCCCCACGTTCGACGAGGTGATGATGAGCCCGTCATGGAAGCCGGCGGACCCGATCACACCGCCGAAGTGGCTCGGCGTGGACAACACCCGCTTCCAGACGACCTTGCCGGTCTTCGCGTCGAGCACCCAGTAGGTGCCCTGTTTGTCACCCTGGCCGACGAGGAGACGGCCATCGACGGTGAACAGGTTGGGCGATGCTCCGAAGTCGTAGTCGAACCCCGTCGGGTAGCCGCCACTGAAGATGTCGTTCTCAGTCGCCTGCATCGACCAGACGGTCTTGCCGGTGGCCAGGTCGAGTGCCTCCATCGAATCCGCGTTCGGGCTGGCCGGCGGGCCCAGGTTCTGCCCGGTCCCGATGAACAGCAGTCCGTCTTTTCGATCGACGGCAGGCGTCGACCACACGGCCACGCCCGCACCGCTGGTTGCGTCGTTCGGGGTCGTGATGTGATTCCAGATGGTCTTGCCGGTCTTGGTGTCGTACGCGCCGATGGACCCCTGGAACGTGTAGTGCTCGAGGCGTTGGGTCACCTGGAACGACGCGGTGCCCATGATCACCATGTCGTCGACGACGATCGGTGATGCATTGATCTGTGACGTCGGATCGGGGTTCGTCGAGATCTTCCACTGCTGCTTGCCCGTCGCTTTGTCGAGGGCGATGAGACTCCCGCCGACTCCGACGTACACGCTGTCGGCGGTCACCGCCGGTGAACCGACGATCTGACCGCCGACCTCGGAGGTCCAGGCCACCTTTCCGGTCTTCGCGGCGACGGCGCGCACCGCTCCCTTGTCGTCACCGAAGTAGACGACGCCCTTGTCGACCGTCGGGACGCCGGTGACGCCGATCAGGTCGTCGATGTGCCAGTCGACGGCCAGCGTCGAGACGTTCTTCGCGGTGATCGCGGTGTTGCACGGGTTCGTCGCCGAGTTGGCATCGTCGCGCATGTACACGAGCCAATTCGACGCAGCGTCGGGTTTGGTGCAGTCCTGGGTGACCGCCGCGGCTGCGCTCGGAGCGGTGGACGAGGGTGCGGCGGACGTGGTCGATTTCGTCGAGCCGGAACTGCAGGCAGCGGCGACGGCGGCCGCCATGATGATCGGAGCGGCTCGGCGGGCGAATCGTGTGGGCATGGGCGTCGACACTAGGTCGTCGAATCGGCGCCGGTGTCGGATTTCGGACGCGGTGCACCGTGCGGGGCAATGCCGCTCGCTCAACGATGGAATGGGCGTGCCGACCGGGACGTTGTACCCGTCAGATGACCACAGGAGGTCGACGATGACCACAGCGTTCGTTTTCTCCGGGGGAGGAAGCCTCGGATCCGTCGAGGCCGGGATGCTGCTCGCACTGGTCGAGGCCGACATCCGGCCCGATCTCGTCGTGGGCGCATCGGTCGGTTCCATCAACGCGGCCTGGTTCGCTGCACACCCGAACCTCGAGGGAGCCCGGCGGCTCGTCGAGATCTGGAAAGGCGTGCAACGCAACGATGTCTTCCCGATCCAACTCGTGAACGGGTTTCTCGGGTTCGTCGGGCTGCACGACAGCTTCATCACCTCCGACGCACTCCGGGCGATGCTCGCCCGCAACCTCGACGTCGCCCGGCTCGAGGACACCGAGATCCCCGTTCGACTCATCGCTGCGGATCTCGCCACCGGCCAGGAGGTCGTGCTCTCCCATGGTGATGCGCTCGATGCGATCGTGGCCTCCTGTGCCATCCCCGGAATCTTCCCGCCCGTCGAGATCGGTGGGAGGTATCTCGTCGACGGCGGTGTCGTGAACAACGCGCCGGTGTCGGTCGCGGTCGCCGAGGGTGCGGACGAGATCTGGGTCCTTCCGACCGGCTACGCGTGTGCGCCCGATGCGAAGCCCGGGGGTGCGCTCGGCGTGGTCATGCAGGCACTGACGTTGATGATCCACACGCGTCTCGACGTCGATGTCGAACGATTCCGCGACGAATGTGACCTCCATGTCGTCCCGCCGCTGTGTCCGCTCGCGGTCCTTCCGGTCGACTTCGGCCACACCGAGGAACTCATCGAACGGGCGCACGAGACGACGTCGAGTTGGCTCGGCAAGCGGCGATCGGGGCGTCGTCGCCCCGGGGCGTCCGTGCTCGGGCTTCACTCACACGACCCGGGCGGCGGTGTCACTCGGGCCGGTCGGGTCCATGTCGCCCGTCACGACGACTCGGCACCGGCGACCGCGTGACCCGACCCCGGCGGCATGAGGCTGCATGCCGCCGGGGTGTCCGTGGTCGATTGTGTCGCGACGGCGTGTCGTGTCAGCCTTGGATCCCATGGCGCTCACGATCGATCTGTCCGGGCGGGTCGCACTCGTCACCGGAGGTGCCCGCGGTGTGGGACGCGGCATCGCACAACGGCTCCTCGATGCCGGGTCGACGGTCGTGATCTGCGGGCGCAGTGCGCCCGACTCGCTCCCGACCTCGACCGATGGCATCCGGTCGGCCGAGGCGTTCCGCGTCGCGGACGTACGCGACCCCGAAGCCGTCGTGGAACTCATCGACGGGATCGTCGCCGACCTCGGGTCCATCGACATCGTCGTGAACAACGCGGGTGGTACGCCGGTCGTGCCCGCCGCGGACGCGTCGGCGACCTTCTCGAACAAGGTCGTGCAACTGAACCTCATGTCGGCACTGCACGTTGCAACCGCCGCCTACCACCGGATGGCGGATCAACCCGACGGCGGCACGATCGTCAACATCACCTCGATGTCGGGCCTCCGGCCCTCTCCCGGCAGTGCCGCGTACGGCGCAGCCAAAGCCGGCCTCACGAACCTGACGACATCGTTGGCGATGGAGTGGGCGCCGACGGTCCGGGTGAACTGCGTGTCGGCCGGCATGGTCCGGACCGAGATGTTCGAGGACTACTACGGCGGACCCGGTGGAGCTGCCGCGGTGTCGGCGACCGTACCGATGGGGCGCGTCGCCGAGCCGACCGAGATCGGTGACGCCGTCGTCTACCTCGCGTCGCCGCTCGCTGCGTTCGTCACCGGTGCGAACCTCGTGGTGAACGGTGGAGGCGAACGACTCGCGTTCAACGAGGTCCGCTGAAGCGACCGTTGGTCGACCGGCTACGGTCTGACACACCGTCAGAACCGTGGAACGAACCGAGGCCTGAATGGGAATCACCGTCACAACCGACGATCACGGCATCGCTGAGATCGTGATGAACAACCCGCCGGTCAACGCATTGACGGTGGCCGGATGGTTCGAGCTTGCAGAGCTGATCACGGCCGCCGGTGCCGACGCGTCGACCCGGGTCGTCGTGCTCCGTGCCGAGGGCCGCGGCTTCAACGCGGGCGTGGACATCAAGGAGATGCAGGCCACCGAAGGGTTCGAGGCGCTCGTCGGTGCGAACCGCGGGTGTTTCGCCGCGTTCGCGGCCGTGTACGACTGTCCGGTCCCGGTGATCGCCGCGGTCAACGGATTCTGCCTCGGTGGTGGAATCGGACTCGTCGGGAATGCCGACATCATCATCGCCGCATCCGACGCGACGTTCGGATTGCCCGAGGTCGACCGGGGGGCACTCGGTGCCGCCACGCACCTTGGCAGGTTGGTTCCCCAGCACAAGGCCCGGGCGATGGTGTACACCGCCGCGACGATCACCGCGCACGAGCTCGCCGAGTACGGGTCGGTGCTCAGGGTCGTCCAGCCCGAAGAACTGCGCGACGCCGCTCTCGAGGTGGCCGCGAAGATCGCTGAGAAAAGCCCCAAGGTGATCCGGGCCGCCAAGGAGTCCTTGAACGGCATCGACCTGTGGGACGTGAAGCGCAGCTACCGCTTCGAGCAGGGATTCACCTTCGAGATGAACCTGATCGGCGTTGGTGACGAAGCCCGGGAAGCCTTCGTGGCGACCGGTGAAAACGCCGACTTCTCCGAGGGTGGGGCGTGACGGCGATGGCCGACAAACGTTGCACCGCGGACGACGTCGTCGCCCGACTCGAATCGGGCATGACCATCGGCATCGGCGGTTGGGGAGCGCGCCGCAAGCCGATGTCGATCGTCCGGGCGATCCTGCGCTCGGATCTGACCGACCTCACCGTCGCATCCTTCGGCGGCCCCGACGTCGGCATGTTGTGCGCGGCCGGCAAGGTCACCAAGGTGGTCTTCGCATTCGTGTCGCTCGACACGATCCCGCTCGAGCCGCACTTTCGTGCCGCTCGACAATCGGGTGCGGTCGCCGCCGAGGAGTACGACGAGGGTCAATTCCTGCTGGCGCTCCAGGCTGCTGCGTGGCGGGTTCCGTTCCTGCCCACGAGGGTCGGACTGGGGAGCGACGTCGGCGCGCACAACCCGCGCCTCGCGACCGTGACCTCACCGTTCCCCGGACCCGGTGGCCTCCCCGCCGAGGAGCTCATCGCCGTCCCTGCGCTCGAACTCGATGCGGCGCTCGTGCACTACAACGTCGGCGATGCGCGCGGGAACGCGGCGTTCACCGGTCCCGACCAGTACTTCGACGACCTGATGCTCGAAGCCGCACCCACCGGGGGGCGGTTCGTGTCGGTCGAGCGCATCGTGCCAACCGCGGAACTCCGGGCGTCTGCCGGGTGCGACCACCGGCTTCGCATCAACCGGATGATGGTGGACGGGGTCGTCGAGGCCCCCAACGGTGCGCACCCGACGTCGTGTGATCCGGACTACGGGACCGACGAGGCGGCGATCGCGGCCTATGCCGCCACCGCGAAGTCGGCGGAAGCGTGGGACTCGTACCGTCAGGAGTGGCTCACCTTGCCCGACGAAACCGCGTATCAGAGCAAGCTTCGTGCGACCCGGGAGGGGCGGTCATGACGATTCCGACGATTCGCCGGGCAGACGTGTGTGCGGTCGCACTCGCGGAAATCTTCCGAGGTGACGGTGAGATCCTCGCGAATCCGATCGGCACCACTCCCATGGTCGGTGGTCGCCTTGCCCGTGCGACCTTCGAACCGGACCTGATGATGACCGATTCCGAAGCGGCGCTGATCGCGGACGACGTCGCGTACGGCTGGGGCGACGACAAGGTGCTCGAAACCTGGAACCCGTACCGGCGCATGTTCGACATCGTCTGGGGCGGACGCCGCCACGTGGTGATGACCCCGGTGCAGATCGACCCGTACGGCAACATGAACTTCTCGGCCATCGGGGGCACACCCGAGCAGCCAAAGGTGCAACTCCTCGGTTTCCGAGGCGGGCCGGGCAACACGATCAACCACACGACCAGCTACTGGATCCCGAACCACAACGCGAAGACCTTCGTCGAGTCCGTCGATGTGGTGTGCGGGGTGGGCTACGACCGGGCGGCCGCGCTCGGGCCGACATCGTCACGCTTCCACGAGATCCGCCGCGTCGTCACCAACCTGTGCGTCATCGACTTTGCCACCGAGGACCGCCGGATGCGTCTGGCCTCGGTACATCCGGAGGTCACCGTGGGCGAGGTCGTCGAAGCCACCGGGTTCGACCTGGTGATACCCGACTCGGTGCCCGTGACCCGCCTGCCGAGCGACGACGAGATCCGGTTGCTCGACGAGGTCATCGACCCCGAAGGACGTCGTCTCCGCGAGGTCCCCGAACCCTGACCCGATCGAGGCTTCCCTCGGATCGTGAGCCGCGCCTTCTTCCAGGGATCAGACGCCGGCGAGCTTCGCCAACAACTCGGCCTTGGCCTCTTCGAAGTCCTCGTCGTTGATCTTCTCGTTCTCGAAGTCCTCGTGGAGGATCCGGAGACGCTCGATGATCGCTTCCTGGGTCTCGCCGCTCACCGGTGCCGCCGACACGTCGAGGTCATCGTCGTCCTCGGGCTTGGTGAGGCGCTTCTCGATCTTGGCGGCCTTGCGAGCCTTCTTGTTGCGATCCCGTTCGTTCTTGGCGAACGTGCTGCGCGAGTTGCCCATGATCGACCTCCTGAGTGGCGGGCCGCGGACGCACCGGCGCGATGCCGCGGCGCACGGATACGACACGTGGCGAACACGAATCGGCCGGCCGTCGCGGCGGCGACGACGCCGGATTCCTGGACCCCCGATCCTACCGGGTACCGCGGCCGATCCGACGGTTCGTCCCCGACCGACCGCTTCAGCCGGGCACGATCCGGACCTTTTCCCAGCCTCGATCGCCGATCGTCACGTCGATGTCCCAACGGCCCGACGCAGCGTCGAACGCAACCGCCGCATCGTCGCAGCGCGGTGGCCGAGCCGCCCAACCGGTGACCCGCACGGTCTCGCCGGCTCCCTTCACGGTCACCTCGATCGAAGCGTCGGCGGCACCGATCTCGATGCGGGCATCGCCGGCGGCCACGAACTTGGACACGTCGCCGATCACGGCGATGTCACCGGGCAGGATGGGCGCGATCACGTACGCCGCCCAGTCCTCACGCTCGAGGGTGACGGGCCACTCGGCGTCTCGAGCGACGCGTGCGGCGGTGCCGTTCCGCCAGTCCCAGCGGAGCACGTCTCCGCGACGGTCGTCCAGGTCGTCGCCGAGATCCGTCAATGCGACGGTGCCCGTGATCGGGTCGTCGGTCGGGGTCGCATGGAACACGCAGACGTAGCCCCACCGCCCGGCCCGGTGGGCGCTGTGCGTTCCGGCAACCAGTAACGCCGGGTTGAATGCGGGGTTCGCGATGATCGAGGCGTGCGTCGAGGTGATCGGCACGTCGGGTTTGATCAGCACGCCATCCGCTCGACAGGTGCGCATCGCCAGGTTGGTGTCGTGGCGCCCCACCCGGTCGCCGAGTCCGACCGGACCGGTCGACATCGCGGACAGCAACGCCTCGGGTGCAGCGGTGTCGCCGGCGACCGAGGGATCGGTGCGGAACACGTCCTTGTAGGGCATCAGTCCGAGTGAGCGAGCCAGCACGTTGGTCGTGCAGAACCACGCCCAGAGCTGCCCCGGCGTGGCGATGTAGCCGTGGTCGCCGCAGGTGCGCACGGAGGTGACCTGGCTGAGGGTCGTCGTCTGGGCGAAGTCGGCCGGCGTGCCCATGCACCACTGCAGGGTGATGCCACGCGTCCTGGCGGCGGTGTCGATCCCCTCGTGCCAGGCGCGTGCTCGACCGGGTCGGCTGCGCAGGTCCCGCACGGCGTGGAACACCTCGACCAGCCAGTCGTGCTCGAACGTCTCCACGCCCCACGTGACGCACTGGTCGAGCCAGCGCTCGTAGCCCTCCGGGGTGGAGGGGACGGCGACGCCGGTGTCGTCGTCGACGAACACGGGTACGTCGTCGGTGATCGGTGCCGTGGCCGACAGGTGTCGGATGTGTGCGGCGAGTGGCGGGTCGCCCAGGTCATGGCGGAGGGCAGCGATGCCGTCGGGGAGGATGTCGTCGCGGGCCTCCCAGGCGACCATCGGGCTGGGAGGCACGACCCATTCGTCGGTGTCGAACGGGCGCAGTTCGGTGTGGGGGTAGAACCACGAGTCGAGCTGGACGCTGCCCACCGCGACACCCCGGTCGCGCAGGTCGTCCACGGCGGCCACGACCGAGCCGGGGACGTCCCCGGTGAGGCCGTGTTCGGGTTCGGTGGAGTACCAGTACGCGGCGCCGTTGTCGGTCCAGTACGAGATCCGTGACCCGAGGGCATCGGGCCACCGCCCGGGGCGCACCGTGCCCGCCCGTTCCAGCAGGATCCGCCCCCACTCGAGGACACCCTCCCGGATGTCGTCGGCACCGATGAACGCGAGTTCGGTGCGGAATTCGGCCGGCGTTTCGTCCAGGTCGCCGTGCCACCCGCAACGGAGGGTGCCGTCGTTCAGACCGATGATCTGTTCGTGGAACGCGTCGAGGGGCGCGACGACGAGCCCCGGACCGCCGGGTACCGACAAGCACAACGGCCACCCGGTCGGTGGGCGATGGGACAGGAGGAAGAAGCCGTCGAGTGATGCGTCGGTGACGGCCGGCAGCGCGAACTCGCAGTGCTGGAACACGACCGCGCGCAGACCGTCGGGCACCCGGGCCGGGTCGCGGTCGGCGGGATGGAATGTCGGCCACGCCATCGACGGTCGATCGAACGCACGGGTGGCGCAGCCCGTGCGATCGCTCGACGACCGCGCCTCGAGCACGATGAGCGGTCGGTCGAGGTAGAACCGGATCGACCGCGCGACGTCACCGCCGGGCAAGCGGACCCGTCGCCACGTTCCGAGATCGTCCTCGTTGGTGCCGTAGCCGCGGACGATGTCCCAGTCCTGGGTGGGACAACCTTCGCCGAGTGGCCCCGGCACACCACGTCCGAGCCAGTCCTCGCCGTCGAAACCGACGCGGATCGATCCGTCGTCGTCGACACGGAGCTCGAGTCCCGACGAGTTGATCTCGATCATCACCTGAGACGGTAGAGCACTTCACCGGCATCCGGGACGACGAGCCAGTCCGGATCATATCGCAACGCGTCGACATCGATCGTGGACGGGTCGGCCCAGTCCAGGTTGACGGCCCGGGTGCGGGCCTCCGAGACCCGTGACGCGAGGGTGACGGTGACCCGTGGATGCTCGCCGGTGACCGGATCCCACGTTCCTGCACCGCGCAGATGGGTGGAGTGGGCCAGTTCGCCCCAGTGGTGGCCCGCGTAGTGCTCCCACTGTCCGGTGAAGTAGTCGCGGACGTGGTAGCCGATCTCCTCGACACCCGGGTGCATGGGGGTGATGTCGGTCAGGTGCGGCGCGTACAGCACCACCCGGCCACCATCGGCGACGATCGGTTCGACCTTGTAGAAGCCTTTCGCGCCGGTCCACAGATCGTCGTAGCGTTCGGGGACGAGCGACAACACGTTGCGCACCGGAGCGTCCAGATAACGGATGTGGGTCTGTGCCGTCACCTCGGCGGCTTCACGCCACGCGACCTCGGGGGTGTCGTAGGCCGCCGCGTGCAGTGAGTCGCCGTCGCCCGTCACCACGCAAAGCGCGCGGGTGGGCGTGTCGAGCAGTGCGGCGGCCTCGTCGATCAGTGCCCGAACCGGTGTCGTCCCCTCCTTTCCGATGATGTTCACCATTCCGATGAGCGCGCCCAGCCAGTGCGTGACGTCGATCATCTCGGGGCCCGACAACCCGGGGAACAGGTACTTGTTGCCGCCCGAGAACCCGACGACCTCGTGGGGGAGCACCGGGCCGATCAGAATGACCAGGTCCGCCTCGACGACCGCCCGGTTGACCCGTACCGGCACGTCGATCTCCAGACGCCCGTCGGACAAATCATGCACCCGTGACGCGGGCACCGTGCCGAGTTCGACGAAGGTGTCCGGGGCGCCCCAGGCGTGGTTGCGCACCACCAGGCCCGGGTGCCGCTCGGCGATGCGACCGGGTTCCGCGCCCACGAGCCGCGCGAGCGCCGCATCGTCCATCGGCGCATGGGTACCCAGGGCGACGATCGCCTCGATGCTGCTGGGCCGTTCGGAGAGGCCGGCGAGCACCGCGTCGAGCAACCACGGCACCGGACAGCGGCGGGTGCCGTCGGGGATCACCAGGCACACGGACGCGCCGTCGACGTCCTCGTCGGCGAGGCGTGCCGCGACGAACCGGCCGAGCACCGCAGGCTCGACCGACCCGTCGGCGCCGCCGAGGAGACTCACCGGACGCGCGCCGCCGGGTCGTCGGGCAGACTCATCGGGCGGGTCCCTCGACGTTGTCGGGCGGGGTCATCACGTCGATCCTGTCACGAGTGCATCGCGCGAACGGCTCGGGGCGGTCACACTGGAAGTGTGCCACCGCTGCGTCTGGACCCCGACCGGTTGCTGCCCTCGGATACGGCGACGCGTGACATCGCCCGTGCCATTCACGCCGCCACGGAGGCGGCCCCGATCGTCTCGCCCCACGGGCACGTCGATGCCCGGCTTCTGGCCGAAGACGTGCCCTTCACCGATCCGACGAGCCTGCTGATCAGCCCCGACCACTACGTGACCCGGCTGTTGCACGCCGACGGGGTGCCCCTGGACACGCTCGGCGTGGGGGAACCCTTGGGTGACGAGACCGCGCGGAGACGGGCGTGGCGTGCGCTGTGCTCCCGATGGGAGATGCTCGCCGGCACCGTGGTGCGGACCTGGCTGGAGCACCAGTTGGTCGAGCTGTTCGGTGTCGAGGACGTGCCGAACGCGGGCAACGCCGATGACAGCTACGACCGGATCGCGGCGCGCCTCGCGGGCGACGACTTCCGACCCCGGGCGCTTTGGGAACGCTTCGGCATCGACGTGCTGGCCACCACCGACGATCCGTGTGACGACCTGACCGCGCACGCCGTGCTCGACGCGGACCCGACCTGGACCGGCCGGGTCGTTCCGACGTTCCGCCCCGACCGGTACCTGGAACCGGTACGTGCCGACTGGCCCGGCCTGGTCCAGAGGATCGGGACTGCCGCCGACGTCGACACCTCGACCTACGACGGTTTTGTCGTTGCGCTCGAGACGCGCCGCCGGTTCTTCATCGACCACGGCGCGACCGCAACCGACCACAGTCATGCCGATTTGGAGAGCGAACCGTTGTCGCACGCCGACGCGTTCCGCATCCACGCCGACGCGTTGCGGGGAGAGGCGACTGCCGCCGAGATGGTCGCGTACCGACGACACCTGTTCGCCGAGATGGCCCGGATGTCATGTGACGACGGGCTGGTGATGATGGTCCACCCCGGCATCGTGCGGAACCATCACCGGCCGACCTTCGAACGGTTTGGTCAGGACACCGGTCACGACCTGCCCCGGCGTATCGACTTCGTCGAGCCGTTACGTCCGCTGCTCGAGCGCTACGGCACCCATCCCGGGTTCCACCTGGTGCTGTTCACCGTCGACCCCACGGCCTGGGCCCGTGAGATCGCGCCGCTCGCCGGGTTCTATCCGTCGGTGTACGCGGGGGTGCCGTGGTGGTTCGGCGACTCCCCGGCGGGCATGGAGCGGTTCTGGGACGGAATCGTCGACCAGATCGGCTTCACACGCACATCGGGCTTCATCGACGACACCCGGGCTTATCTGTCGATCCCGACCCGCCACGACGTCGCTCGACGGATCGAAGCGGGTGTCCTGGCACGGCTGGTCGTCGCCGGGCGCATCGACGTCGAGGAAGCGACCCGGATCGCCGGATGGCTGGTAGGAGTTCAGCCCCGGGCGGTGTTCAAGCTGTGACCCACTCGCAGCCTCGACGGTTGTCCCGATCCGGGCATCGGTGGCCGGCGGCGCCCGTGCGGATCGTGCACCTCGGACTCGGCGCGTTCTTCCGTGCCCACGGCGCCTGGTACACCGCGCACGCCGTCGACGGGAACGACTGGGGGATCGCGGGCTTCACGGGGTCGTCGGACGAGTTGCCGACACAGCTCGCGGGCCAGGACGGGCTGTACACGGTGACGACCCGGGGTCCCGACGACGACAGAATCGAGGTGGTCCCGAGCATCGTCGAAGCCCATCCGGGTTCGGATGCGGCGGCATGGCGGGCATCGGTTGCCGATCCGTCCGTGGAGGTGGTCACCCTCACGGTCACCGAGGCTGCCTACACGCCCGGGCCGACGTCGGTCGCTGCCCGTCTGGTCGAGGCCCTCGACGCGCGTCGCGGCGCGGGCTCCGGACCGGTCACGATCGTCCCGTGTGACAACGTCGCCGACAACGGCGTGGTCCTGCGGCGGCTCGTGCTCGATGAGGCCGACCGGCGTGGCGACGGGGCGCTCGTCGGCTGGATCGAAGAGTCGGTGGGTGTCGTGTCCACGGTCGTCGACCGGATCACCCCGCGTCCGACCGACGCCGACGTGGCTGCAGCGGCGACCGCCGGGTGGGCCGACTCGGCTCCCGTGGTCACCGAGCCGTTCAGTGAATGGATCCTCTCGGGCGACTTCGCGTCGCGTCACCCCGATTGGGCGTCCGCGCGCGCGCGCGTCGTGGACGACCTCGGCCCGTTCGCCCGCCGGAAACTCCATCTGCTCAACGGATCGCACAGCCTTCTCGCCTATGCGGGGCTGAACGCGGGTCACACCACGGTCACCGAGTCGATCGGCGACCACCGGTTGCGCGAGATGGTCGAAGCGTGGTGGGGTGAAGCGGCCGCAACCGTCGGTGGCACGCCACGGGAGCAGGACGCGTACCGCTCGGCGTTGCTGGAACGCTTCGCCAACCCGCGCATGGACCACCGGCTCGCCCAGATCGCGATCGACGGATCGACCAAACTGCCCCAGCGGATCGTCCCGGTAGCGAAGGCCGAACTGGCTACTGGACGAGACGCCCGTGCATCGGCGCAGGTCCTCGGCGCCTGGATCGCATACGTCCGTCGTGTCGGCACCGACCTCGCCGACGCACGTCGCAACGAAGTGGTGGTTGCGTCACGTCAGGGACCCGTACACGACGCGGTCCGGCGATCGTTGACCCTCCTCGATGCCGACCTGGCTGAGAACTTCGAGTTCGTCGCGAACGTCACGACCGGCGTCCGCACATGGACGTGAAGCAGCGGCCGAGGCGGATGGCCTTCGTGCGACACGGCAATGGACGCCCGAGGTTCAAGCTCCCCGAGCGTCGCCGCTCCGCATGATCCGGATCGTTCCGATCGGATTGTCCGCACACCAACGGGCGAGCGCCTCGGCCTCGGCTGCGCGGATCGGCGGTGGTGTGGCATTCCGCTCGTGCCACCAGGCGAGTGCATCCTCTGCGTAGCTCACGCCCGCGATCGGGCGGCGGGTCCGGATCAACTCGATTGCCTCGACCGGGCCCAGACCGCTCGCCAACAACAGGGCGAACGCCCCGGACGGGCCGCGGTTGATGCCCATGTGGCAGTGCACCAGTACTCCCGGCGCGGGGTCGTCCGTTCGCGGCCGGGCGGCTTCGACGAGTTGATCGAACCACGTCGCCGCGACGTGTTGGCCGACGTCGTCGATGCCGAGATGCTCGTAGCGGATCCGTGGGGCGTACTCGGCGACGAGGTCCTCGTCGGACCACTCGATCCGACAGTCGACGATCACCCCGATACCCGCCGTCTGCCACTCTTCCAGCACCGTCGGTAGCGTCCCGTCGTCGGGGAGGTCACCACCCGTCCACAACGTCTCCGTCAACTGCGTGATCGTCACGCCGCCGCCTCGTCTCGGGACCGGAAGGCTCGGCTCCAGGCGCGAGTCAGAGCGCGATGGTTTCGCACGATGGGGACCGCATTCGACGATGGCGTGGTCGGTCGGGAAGACGCCCGGGTCGGTCGCATGGTCACGGCCAGGGATCGCCGGGTCCGGGCACGGTGCCGCCCGACTCGAAACGGATCTTTTCGAGGAGCGCCGCGACGTACGGTGTCGGCCAACTTGGACCTGATGGCTCGAAGTGATGGGCGCGGCGCTGTTCGAAGAACAGCGCGGTACGCAGCTCGTCCAGGTCGTCGCTCAGGTGGCCGGTCCGTTCGAATTCGGAAGCCAGGCGGTTCATCCGCTCCCCGATGCCGGACAGACCACCATGGCGCGCGTAGCCGTTGTAGCTCAGCGCGAACTGCAGGATCTCGCCCGCCGGGGCATCGGTGTCAGGGACGAGGATCGATCCGTCCGGCGACCGGTGATGCTCGCTCACTGGTCCGAGCCGGACAGGTGTCGGGACAATCGCTCCGTTGCACGCCGATCGAAATCAGCTCGCGGATAGTCGAAGATGACGGATCCTTCGCGCGACACGGCGACAACCCGGTGAGCATCGACGAGGACTCCGGGAAGATCGAGCACCTTCTGATAGCGGCGGAGTTGCTCGAAAGCCCGTGACGCCTCGATGTGGGCGCCCTTTGACAGGTCGATCGACTGCTTCACTTCGATCACGCAGCGCGCTGGGCCTTCGGCGTCACCTTCTCGAACGAGATAGTCCGCGATCCCTGCTCCGCCGATGTGCGCCTGGGGCTCGAGGGCGAGCTCCGGTGTGACGAGTTTGACCAGTGGCTCGACGATGTACTCGGAGACCTGCTCTTCCAGCTCGAGGGCCCCGGCAGCCAAGGACCGCCATTCGTCCAACGTCATCTCATCTGGCGTGGGAAGGTCGGGGAGCCCCACGGGAGTCTCCGTGACATGGTCGACTTGCTCTTGGAGGTCGGGTTCCACAGCGTCGAACCGCAAAGTGGTGATGGTGTCGGGCCGCAGGTACTTGCCGGATCGACCCTTCAAGTTGAGTTGACCCCCGGCAGCGCTCTGCAGCGCGGCGAGATCGATCGGCTCGATCGCGATCGGCGGTGTCAGATCGACCCACCATTGCGCAGTGGCAACGTCGCCCTCGGCGCCCACGTCGCTGTCGGACTTGAAATAGGCGTCGCTCGCGGCACGCGCGACGAAATGGACGGCCTTGCGCGGTGATCGGTAGTAGATGAGAACGAGGTCGCCGAATCGGATCTTCGGCGACGCGGTCCACGAACAGCTGAAGTAGCCGTGCCGATGTGCTTCACGGGCGTGTGCTTCGAGATCCTCGTCCGACAAGTACGAATTCCCGTCTGCCATCACGAGCCAGGCGCAGGTCGGTGCGGTTCCGTACGGGTCGCCCCAGATCGGCAGGTCGGCTCGGGCATCTCGGGCGAGCCCGCCGAGTGCGTCGAGCACCTCGGCAAGACGAGCCTCGGTGCAGGTCTGTAGCGGAATCGGGTGGGCAACGGTGACCATCACGCCGGTGTCACCGACGGTTGCGCTGATCGTGCCGATCGATTCGCTCGAATAGGCATGGGTGGCGACGAAGCGAAAGATGATGTCGTCGTCGGGAAGATCGTCTGCCACCACGATCCTGATGCTCACGATGGCCTCACCGTCGCGGTCGCGGAACGTGATGATCCCCTCCTCCCCGTCGTGGCGAAACACCAGTGATGACGAGGGATCGTCGTCCACCCGTTCCGCCGGTCGCCCGGTGAGCGCCTCGATCGCCCGAAGAACCTCGGTCTTGCTGATTGTCGTACCCGCCATGTTTCCTCCTCGGTTTCGGGAGCCCTCGACTCGGCACCCGGTTCGCACCCATGCGGTACGGAGTGGATCGTCGGTCGACATCGGGGCTCGATAATTGGTCGCCGCCATTGTGAACGACGGGTGTGACATTGTTCGTCGCGGCGGCTGGTCGTCGGTGACCTGGCTCTGCGCAGTCGACGTTCCTCTGGATACGGAACGTGCCCAAAGATCGTTCGGCGCCGTGCCGCACGTTTTAGTGGTCATATGGGCATCGCAAGCTGGACTGCGACCATGGCCGGCGTCGTGAGTCGGCTCGTCAGACCAGCAGGGTGTCGCGCCGTGCATTCTCGGAAGCGGAGCTGTGAATCGTCAAAATGCTCAGCGCAAATCCTCAAATCTACGAACGTGGATCTTCGAAC
>JAFDWI010000379.1 GCA_018268545.1 Actinomycetota bacterium | reverse complement strand
GGCCACCGGTGTGACCCTGGTCGCAACGGGTGGCTCGACGTCGTCGAACCCAGCGCTGCGCCCGTAGCCTCGAACGCGAACGTATCGCATCATCCGAGGAGCTTTGTCGTGGTTCGTCGTGTCGTCGTGTCCGTGGCCGCCGTTGTCGCGGTGAGCGTCGGTCTCGCGCTTCCCGCGGGTGCGCACGTCATCGTGTCGTCCGATGACGCGACCAAAGGTGGGTTCTCGGTCATCTCGTTCCGGGTACCGAACGAGGAAACCGATGCCGACACGGTCGGTTTGAAGGTGCAGCTCCCCGTCGATCACCCGATCGCCTATGTTTCGGTGCAGTCCAAACCCGGTTGGACGTTCACCACCAAAACCTCGAAGTTGCCCGAACCCGTGAAGTCCGACGACGGCACGGTGACCGAAGCGATCAGCGAGATCGACTGGTCGGGCGGCAAGATCGGCCCCGGTGAATTCGATCAGTTCATGATCCAGGCAGGGCCCCTGCCCACCGATACCGACTCGCTCACCTTCAAGGTGATCCAGACCTACCGTGACGCGGCGGGCAAGACCACCGATGTCGCCTGGATCCAGACCGCTGCCCCCGGGCAACCCGAGCCCGCGAATCCGGCACCGATGTTGAAGCTCCACCCGGCAGCGTCGAGCGGGTCGGGCACCGTCGGCGACGCCAGCGGGACCGGGCCGCAGGTGACCGCGGCGCCGATGGCCGCGAAGGCGACGACCCGCAGCGCCTCCTCGGATGAGATCAGTGTGTTCGCGATGGCGTTCGGCGCAGCCGGACTGGCGATGGCGATCCTGGCACTCGTCGTGGCGCTCGGTGCCCGACAGCGGGCATCCCGCCGACCCGGCGGGTCACGCGCCGACTGACGCCGTGGGCGCAGCGCCCGATCGCCGGTGCGGTTGACGCGGCGGGGTCAGTTTCCGGCGGTCGGCACCGGCACCGGTGTCGGGGCGGGGGTGGATTGCACGGGGGTGACCGTGGGTGTTCCGACGGCCGTCCACGTGCCGTCGATGTCCCGCCAATCGACAGTCACCGCGAACCAACCGGTGCCGAAGTGGACTCGTCCGGCCTGCGACATCGGGACGTATGCGATCGCTTGGGCGGCGGTGTCCTGTTGGGTGTAGTCACTGAGCACCCAGAACGCCTGACCGGATCCATTTCGGCACTGTTCGGCGCCGTAGGGCGTGTTGTCGACGGTCGCGGTGTCGTTGCCGGTGCACGACATGTTCGCGGGGTCGACGGTGACGCCGAGTTGGCGAAGCGCGACGACCGCCGTCCCTGATTCGACTGCACCGTTCGATCGGGTGCACGACGCCAAGGCGATGCCCAGCGCAACAACCGCTACGGCGGCGGCAAGTGGGCGAATGATCCGGTGTCCCATGTGGGTGCCTCTCGTCGTGGTGATCGTCAGCGGGGTGTCGACCGGTGGGCGCGAAATACGCGAGCACCACCCCTCGCTGCACGATACGCCTGTTCGTCGCGGTTGTCCATCGGAAGTTTTGCCCCGTCGGGACGGCGACGTCGACCGGATCGCTCGGGTTCAGCCGAGTTCGCTCGCTCGCCACAGGTACCACGAGGCCAGGCTTCGCCACGGCGCCCAGATCGTCCCGTGATCCCGCAGTTCTGCAGCGGACACCCGGTCGCGACCGGTCGCGTACTCCCAACCTCTGCGCACCGCGAGGTCATCCACGGGGAGGATGTCGGGGCGGCCGAGACGGAAGATCAGCAGCATCTCGACGGTCCACCGCCCGATCCCGCGTATCGGCGTCAGCGCGGCGACGATCGCCTCGTCGTCCATGTCGTCGAGTTCGTCGAGATCCGGGACCGTCCCGTTCAGCGCGCGCCGTGACAGGTCACGAAGCGCCGCGACCTTGGATCCCGAAAGCCCGGCGCCCCGCAGTTCGGCATCGGAGAGTTTCGCGATTCCCGACGCGGTCGGCCCATCCAGCGGGCGAGGGAACAGCAGGGAGAGTCGCGCGTAGATCGAGATTGCCGCCGCGCTCGAGACCTGCTGGCCGACGATCGCCTCGGCCAGCCCGGCGACCGTCGACGACGCGACCCGCATCCGGGGTGTCGCTCGCTCGACGCGATCCATGACCGCCGCGAGGATCGGGTCGACCGTTCGCAGGTGACGCCGGGCCGCGTCGAGGTCGTAGGGCATGGCGGCCGCCGCGTCGCCGCGGGCTTCGGCTCGCAGTAATCGGAGTTTCGTCACGTTGCCGCCATGCGCCGAGTAGCCGCCGATCCGTCCGTTCGCGGCGAGCACCCGATGGCAGGGCACCACGATGCCCCAGGGGTTCCGACCCATCACCTGGCCGATCGCGCGGGGCATGTTGGCACCGTGGTAGCCCGCCCGGTGCGCGAGATCGCCGTAGGTGATGGTGTCGCCCGGCGGCACGGTGCGAAGGGTTCGGTAGATCGTTCGGGCGAAGTCACTCACGCCGGTCTCGTCGAGTACGAGATCGGCGAGCGTGTCGTCCGCGCCGCGGGTGAGCGCGTCGATCCGACCGGTCGCGGCGCGAACCCACCCGGGCGCATCATCCGGGGTGAGGATCGGCCCGGGTGCATCGGCGGCGAGCGTGGCTCGCAGGGCGCCCGGCGAAGCCTGGGGGAGTTCGATCGTCCGGATCCCGTCGTCGGTCCAGGTGATCCCACAACGCCCGATCGCGGTCGGAAAGGTCGTCGCGCCGGGCACGTGGTCAGTCTGGCACCCACGGTGTCGATGTGGTGTCGCGGAGCAGCACACAGATTTCTGCTTGACAGTTATGAACTCGAATGTTTATAACAGAGAGACAGTCGTCACATCCCCGGTCGGACCATCTCGTCCCGACAGCTGACCGACTGCCCCCGAAACACGATCCCCGCCCGGGTGGGTCGCCCCCCGACGAACCCCCGGGATTCCCCACCACGGACCCCCGGAGGTACCCGTGTCCAATTCCGTCGTATCCCCTTCACGACCGAACCGTGCCAGACGCCTCGCAGCGGCACTCGCCGTGCTCGTCGCCTCGCTGCTGCCCACGGCTGCTCTCGCACCGAACGCCGGGGCGTCGAGCGCCACGCTCACCAACGGCAACGGCATCAGCGTCGTCAGCCGTGTCGACAGCGGCCGTCAGATCAACCTGACGATCACGACGACCGATGTCCAGGGAACCCACCAGGTCATCATCCTGCTCCCGCCCGGTTACGACACGAGTGGAACCACCCGATACCCGGTGCTCTACCTGCTCCACGGCGCGCTCGCAGGCCCGGACTCCTGGGTCACCAACGGAGGCGCCGCCGATCAGATCACCGCCGGTTATCCCGTCATCACCGTCATCCCCGACCAGGGGGTCAAGGGATGGGGGATGGACTGGCAGAACCCCGGATCACTCGCACCTCAGAAGTGGGAGTCCTACACCCTCGACCAGCTCGTACCCTGGATCGACGCGAACCTGCGCACCATCGCGAACCGCAGCGGTCGAGCGGTCGCCGGGCTGTCGATGGGTGGCTTCGCGGCGATGCACTACGCCGAGGACCGGCCGGATCTGTTCTCCTACGTCGCGTCGTTCTCCGGCGCCCTCGACCTCGGCAACGCCACGACCGGATTCACCATCCTCGGTGAAGAGATCGGCATCGTGCCCGGTTCGGGCACGCCCGTGTGGCCCGGGGCGATCATGGGTGGCGAGGTCTGGCCGCTGAATGCGACCGCCGTGCAACTCGCGGCGGTGAACCCCGCGAACATCGCACACCTGGCGAACACGACGGTCGCGTTGTATGTGGGAACCGGCGACGGCTCGGGACCGGGGATCGTCGAAGCGGCGGTGAAACCCCAGAACGACCTGATGGCCAACCGACTGTGGCAGGCGGGTGTGAACTACTACTACAGCCAGGACCACCAACCGTCGCCCGCCTATGGCTGGGGATGCGACAACGACCATTCGCAGATGTGCTGGAACGCCTACCTGGCCGACGACATGCCCCGGATGATGGCGGTGCTCGCGCATCCCGGTGGGTCGATCACGCCACCGGCACCACCGTCGACGCCCGCATTCACCGACGGTGGATTCGAGAGTGCCGGGATGGGTCCGTGGGTGTGCATGGGCAACTGCGGTGTCGACCATGGCCTCGGCAACGCCCACTCGGGCACGTCGAACGGCTGGGTCCGCAACAACAACAATGCCTGGAACGACATCGACCAGACGGTCGCGGTGCAACCGAACACCAACTACACCCTCACCGGTTGGGTTCGCACGTCCTCCAACGCGGCGAACGGGTACTTCGGTGCGCGAACGACCGGCGGCACGGTCATCGCCGAATCCAAGTTCGGTTCCGTGCCCGGCTACACGCAGCTGAGCGTGACGTTCAATTCGGGACCGAACACCGCCGTAACGATCTACGGCGGCGAATGGTGTTTCGGTGACACCTGGATCCAGATCGACGACGTGGCGTTGAATCAGAGCTGAGGCCCTTCCCGTCGTCGGACCGCGGAGCCGTCGTCACCCCTGTCGGTGGCGGCGGCTCCGCCGCGCGACCCGCGACCTTTCGCTACTTCGCCGGGCAGTTGTCGAGGGCGGGCTCGCCGGCGAAGCGATCGGCGATCCACGCCGAGATCTGTTCGTGACCCTGGATGATCTCGGTGCCGTGGTTCGCGCCGGTGAGCGACAGGAACTGCGTGGTCTGGCCGATCCCGCAGAGCCGCGCCCGGACCGCAGCGGCTCGCGCCGGAACCACGTAGGTGTCCTCGGTCCCTTCGAACAGCAGGATGGGACTCGGGGCCTTCACCCGGCCCGGGTCGTTCTGGCGAACGAACGTGGCAGCCGGCTCGGTGGTGACCGGGTCCTTCGCGAACAGCCCGTGGTCGGCCATCCCGGCGAACGCGCCGATGATCTGGTCCATGCAACCGTGCTCGAGCACCGGCACCTTCGCCCGTGCCGCCGGTGTCAGGTACGAGCCCGGGTCGGAGCCGGGGTGGTCCTGGGCGATCCCGAACAGTCCGAGCAACTCGACGACGTGGGGCACGATGCGGTCGTTGGGCCCGTAGAGCCGGGTGAGCTGCGCGGCCGGTGCGCCGACGACCGTTCCCAGCAGGTCGAGTTCGGGGGCATAGGCCTTGGCGAGCTGGTTGGTGAACAGAGCCGAGTGGCCGCCCTGGGAATGGCCGAACGCGACCCATCGGGTGCCGGCGTGCGCGGCGGGAATGTTGCGGGCGGCTCGCACGGCGTCGATCATGCTGTGTGCTTCGGACGGCCCGGACAGGTACCGCTGGAGTTGCCCGTCCACCATGCCGATGTAGTCGGTCTGCACCACGACGCCGTCGGTCCCGAACGTGTCGGGTGATGCGCCGGTCCTGCTGAGCGCGCACCTGGTGCTCAGCCCGACCGTACCCGGCCCGATCGACAGGACCGGCCAATCACCCGAGGTCGGTGCGGCATCGGGAAAGCTGATCAACCCGGGTGTCGGCTGGTCTCGACCGGCCGCGTCGATCGAGTGGTACAGGATGCGCCACGTGGTCCGACCGCCCACGTCGGACACGGGCTGATAGCGGATCAAGGTGCCCGGTTGTGCTGCGGGCAGTGGTTTCGGTGGGTCGTAGAAGGCGTCGACGGTCCCGGTGAACGCGGCCGGCAGGGTTGTCGCCGTCGTGATCGGCGGCGACGTCGGCGCGACCGTCGTGGTTCGGGTCTTCGCCGATCCGGCATGGTGTGACGTCGACGCGCAACCGGCGGCCCCGGCGAGCAGCGCGGCGGTGATCAGAATCGTGGCTCGACGCATCGCGCCAAGCTACTGCGCGACCAGGAGCGCTCGGCGTCGTGCCAGGGCAGATCGTGGACCCCGAGCGGTCGTGTCATGCTTCGAGGGCGTCGGCGTCACCGACACCTTCGCCGATGCGTCGGGAGAATCCCGAACGCGTCGCCCGTGGCACCGACACCGGGGCGACGATCGCCACGTCGGCGGCACCGGTGAGGGGCGAAGGCGCAGTGTCGGTCACACCGCGGTGTTCGAGTCGGGTCAACACCGTCGCGGTCCCGACGGCGAAGACCAGGTGGGCCACGGCGAGCACCCACGGGGTGAACGCCGAGTGCGCCTGGGTGTCGAGCGCGGTCCACGCGATGGCCTGGAGCATCCAGGCCGTACCGCCGGCCCCGATCGCCAGCAGGAAGATGGCGCCCCCGTCCAAGCTGCCCCGTTCCACGAGAAAGGCGATGACGGTGCCGAGCAGG
>JAFDWI010000378.1 GCA_018268545.1 Actinomycetota bacterium | reverse complement strand
ATCCTCCAAGGCAACTGGCCGCAGTACATCACCGACTACGGCACGGCCGAAGCACACATGTACTCGATGGGTGACATGCTCAGCGCCGGGATCATCGCCCAGTTCCCGAACGACTTCGCCACCTCTCCGGCACCGACCACGACGACGATCGCGCCGCAACCTGCCGGTTCCGGTTCCACACCGTCGACCGGTGCGACTCAGCCGACGACCGGGCAGGTTTCCCAGGTTCCCGTGGGTGCCCCCCAGACCGGTGGTGGCTCGACAGCTCGCAGCGCTGCGTTGCCCGTCACCCTCGGATCGATCGCAGCGCTGATCGGTCTGGCAATCGTGATGGTGGCGCTACGCCGGCGCCGTCTCGAGGCGTGAGCTGACCCCGGTTCGACCCGGAACGGTCGAACAACCGAACAGGCCCGAGGGCCGGACCCTGTGGTCCGGCCCTTTCGCGTCATCATGACGGGTTGCGGTCTCAGTTGACGAGCGAGGCGAACACCACGATGTTCGATTCGTAGTGACCCGTGGCCCTGTCGAACGTTCCCCCACACGTGATCAGACGGAGTGCAGGATGGTCGGTGTTCCCGTAGACCGCCTGGGTGGGGTATGTCGCCTTCGGGTACTCGCGAACCCCGGACACATCAAATCGGGCGACCTGACCGTCGGCCAAGGTCACGTCGACCCGATCACCGGGCTTGACATCACCAAGCCGGTAGAACACCGACGGTCCGCCCCGTTCGGAGTCGACGTGGCCTTCGATCACCGACGGCCCGAGCTGACCGGGCGTCGGCGAGTACCGGTACCACGCTGCTTCGTTGGTACGTGGGCTCCCGTCCAACGGTGGAACCTCGATCGTGCCGTCGGGGTTTCGGCCGACATCGAAAACCGCTGATGCCACACCGATCGACGGGATGTCGATGTGGACCGGCACCGACCGGTCGAGCGGCACGACCTTCGACGTCGTGACCGTGACACGCGGCAAGCTCGATGATCGGCCCGGGCCGATCGACCCAGCGGCCGCGGGCGGCGGACTCGGCGGGTGCCGGCGGGTCATGCCCGCACCGACCGCGACCACGGTCCCGCCGACGACCAGCACGGCCCCGACCGCCAGGACGATCAAGCGAGACCGCTTCATCGAGGTGTGCTCATTCGTTTTCTGGCCCGAGCGGGAACTTCACCGCATCAAGCGTACCGGCCGACCTCGAAGTGGTCCGCTGCCGACGTCGGCCGCGAGGGATTCGCGGCACCCGCCGATCGGCAGCCACGCATCGAATCGTTCTTTGCACGGTGGAGCCGCTCCTGTGAGATCCGCCGTGCAAAGAACGAAACTGCATTGGCGGAGGGAGAGGGATTCCGCCGGAATGCGTGTTTGCCCAGGTCACAGGCGTTACGCCCCGCAACAAAGAGCAACCCAAAGAGCAACCGGACCGCTCCGAGCCCTCAGACGGTCGGCACCTGGTGTTCGGTGTTCGGTGGCAAACGAACACCGAACACACTACCCTGGGCGACGATGACGGTTGATGCCTTGTCCGACGAGGTTCGAGCTGCACTCGGCCACGTCGGCGCCCTCGACGCGGCCGACCCCGGGCGAGGTGCACGACTCAGGCTCGCCAACGGCCAAACCGCAACGCTGCTCCCGGTGGCCGCGTCAGGCTACGAAATCAACCTCGACGTCCCGACCGGCAGCGGCGTCGTCGTGATCGTCGCAGATCGGATCTCGGCGAACAAGCGTCGGGCCTACAACGAACGCGGATGGTCATGGCTCGACCGGCGCGGCCACATTCGCTTCCACTCCGGCGACGTCTGGATCGACGCCGACATCCCCCCGGCCCCGCGTCTCCCAGCAGACTTCCGGGTCCTGGAGCCTTTCGCCGGCGACACCGCGATCGGGGTGGCTCTGATGGCACTTCGCAGCTACCCGAATCCACTCCCGGGAATCCGAGCGACCGCTCGAGAGGTGGGAGTTGCCGCATCGACCGCGCACGAAGCCACCCACCGTCTCGTCGACGTCGGCCTGCTGACCCGTGACCTCCGAGCGGTCGTTCCCGGGCTGTTCCATGCCCTCGCCGACCAGTGGCATCCGCCCGTTGCCGGACTCGCCGAGCGGCCCACGAACCCGATCGCAGGCACCGTCCTCACCGGATCCGCTGCCGCTGCGGCCCTCGGTGCTCCCGTCGTCATCGCCGACGACCATCCGCTCGCACTCCTCACCGGCGACGGCCGCACCGTACGCAACGCACTTCGCGATTGGGGAACTACTCCGCCGACCAACGCGCCCGCGACGATCACGCTCGCCCCGACTCCGTATGCCGCGACGCCCTCGGAGACGACCCACGACGGCTACCCCGTCGCGGACACGATCGTCGTCGCGTTGGACTTGGCCGCCGACCGAGGTCGAGGCCGCGAAATTCTCGACAGCTGGGACGTACCCGACCGTGTCTGGTGAAACCACACCGACCGTCCAATTGCAGGGCCCCGAAGCCGAACGATTGATCAAGACGCTCGCGCGTATGGGCAACTTCGACATGGCACTCATCGGCGGCTTCGCCGTCGTCGCCCGCCTCGGTGCGGCCCTGCGGGCAACCAACGACATCGACAGTGTGTTCGACAATCCAACCGACACGCCCATGGTCGTGCGCCTTGTCGGCGCCGGCGTCGGTCAACCGGTCGAGGCGTCGCGAGCCCAGTCGATCGACGTCGGGGGGACCGTGGTCGATGTCATCGACACGACAACGCTCCCGAATGATGTCGCCGAGCTCCCGGCCGAGCCCAGAGACAAGCTGTTCGTCTGCGCCCACCGGTTCGGCTACGAAACGGCATCCCCGGTCCGCCTCACCACCGGCGACCAGCACGTCACGGTCCGGGTCGCAACACCCGCCGCGCTCGTCGCCATGAAATCACACGCACTGCGCCACGCCAGCGCCTCCCGCCGCACCCTCAAGCGCGCGTCGGATCTGTTCGACCTCTACAAGCTCGTCGGAACCAACCGTGTCGACGACCTCGCCGCGTCGCTGGCAGACACGCCATGGGGTCTGCATCGACAAGTCCTCGTCGCGCTCACCGAAGACATTGCCGATCACTACGAAGCAGCGGCCGCGAACCTGCGATCTTCGGGTGTCCCCCAGATCGCCGCCACCGACCCCGACGATTTCATCGACGTCATCTCCCAGCTCCTCGAAGCGCTGAAGTAGTCGCACGGTACGACGGCGCATCGCGACGGACCCGATCCCGATGCACGTTCATCCCCCGGTGGGGGCGGCCCTTCGTCGGGTCGGCTCACAAGGGCAGAGCTTCGCTTCGGATGTGATCGTCACGATCCTTCAACCCACCCGAAGAGACCACGTCGACCGGGAGGCCGAGCAACGTTTCGAGCTCCTCGGTCAGGTGGAGCAGGTCGAACAGCGAACTGCCGTCTTCGAAGTCGACGAGAAAGTCGATGTCGCTGGATTCGTCATCGTCGCCTCGTGCGACCGAACCGAACAAGGCAACCGACGTCCCCCGGTGCCTGACGACCGCGGCACGAATTT
>JAFDWI010000377.1 GCA_018268545.1 Actinomycetota bacterium | reverse complement strand
CTCGACTGGACCGATTCGCGGGCGACCATCTGGTTGACGGTGATGTGCTTGCCGACATCGCGGAGAAAATCGACCAGCCCGATCCCCGCCGTCCATGTGGCGTTGTCGACGAGTTCCCATCCCTCCACTCCGCCCAAGACGCGTTCGACCTGCGCCGCTATGGCCCGAGCATTGCCTGCGACGGTTTCGTCGTCGAGGAGGTTGCGCTCGTCGGAGCGACCACTCGGGTCCCCGATCATCCCGGTCGCACCTCCGACGAGGACGAGCAGGCGGTGCCCGGCATCGAGGAAGCGACGAAGGGTCACCAAACCCTGGAGGTGTCCGACGTGGAGGCTGTCGGCGGTCGGGTCGTAGCCGGAATACAGGGTCACCCGCTCGGTGTTCAGCAGCGCCACGAGGGCGGCCCTGTCGGTCGAATCGTGAAGCAGACCACGTGCGTCGAGTTCGTCCAGCAGCGGGTTGGTCTCAGGCATCGTTTCATCGTCGCACAACGCGCACGGCGGTCGGCCACCGTCCCGCTTGGGGCCCCGACCGCCCGGGTGCAACGATGAAACGATGTCCGAAACCCCGTCGACCCCGACCCCGTCGAGCAGGTGGGCACTTCGAGCGGGAATCGGTGGGTTTCTCCTGATGGCATTGTTCTGGGCGGCGATCTACGCGGGTGTGTTCAACCACCGCAACCCCGACAAGCTCTACGACGAGGCCTGGGTCGCCAAAGCGGCGAAGATCTGCGCACCCGCCGCGCAGACGATCAAGAACCTCCCGAACGCGACAACGGCGAAGACCCCCGCGGATCGATCCGAACTCCTCGACCGAGGCACGGCTGCACTCGAGACGATGCTCGGACAACTCGACACGCTCCCCGAGCCGTCGCGGGCATCGGACCGCACGATCGTGAACGGCTTCCTCGCGGACTGGCGCACCTATGTCGGCGACCGCAAGGCGTTCTCGAAGGCGCTGCTCACCGACCCGAAGGCCAAGCCACTGATGACCGAGGTCCACGGCGGCTGGGACAGCGATGCGATCGATGCGATGGCGTCTGCGAACAACATCCCCGACTGCGCAACCCCCGACGACATGTAGACGCTCGGGTCAGCCGGCCCGGCAGCGCACAGTCGCCGCGACCGTGCCCCGATGATCGGGGAAACTCCAGATCTCGGCGCCCGAACCGCACTGAGCGACGAGCTCGAGTCCGCCGGTTCGCCGGAGCCGACGGACGGCCTCCCGGCCGCTGAGACCCAGGTTCGGCAGTGCCGGTAGCACCACCACGGCAACGGGACGCCCGGTGGCGTAGACGGCGAGCGCTTCGAGCTGATCATCGAATTGTCGGTTGGGGCGCCCACTCGTCGTCGAGGTGGGCTTGGGAAGGAGCAGAACCCGCGCCGACGAGGTCCAGAACGCCTCGGGAACGTTGGTGATGACCGTCACCGGGCGCTGCGCATCGACGGGCCGCCGGGAATCCGAATAGACCTGCCCCGCTGCGATCCGGCGATAACGCGGCGCATCGGCGAGCGTCGGCGCCGACAACGCGACCAACACGCCCGCGGCCGCGACGACGGCAACGAGTCGGAGCCACCGCGATGTCGCACGTACGCGGACGAAACGTCCGAAGACCCCCGTGACCACACATGCGGCAAGGGCGTACGCGAAGGGCTGGGCACCCAGGAGGTGTCGGACGTCGACGTCGGTCGTCCGGTCCAGAAGCAACCTGGTCACCACCACGATCGACCACTGGAGCACGACCATCACGCCACACACGGTCGCAAGTCGACCGAGGCGATCTTCGGGTCCGAACGCCCGTCGATGGAGCGCCGGGACGAGTGCGACCAGCGCCGGAACGACGACACAGCCCGCCGTCAACACCCACTGCAGCCAGATGGCCGGCACCTCCGGACCCGCGAACCAGCCTGCCATCACGCGCACGGTGTCACTGCCGATCGAGCCTGTCGGATGCCACGCGACGGCACGAACCGTCGGCGCCGCCCCCCAGATCGCACCGTTCAGTTTCGGCCACAAGACGAGCGTCACCGGTCCGGTCGCAGCCAGCGCGGCGGCAGCAATGACGTCGCGCCTCGAACGGGGTCGATCGGATCTCGGGTCGCGATGAAGGATCGCGATCGCGTACGCAATTCCCACCGCCAGGCCGTCGGGCCGCAACAGCGTTGCGCAGACGACCCACGCACCCAGCAGCGGGACGACCCACCGGCTCGGGCGGCCGACGAGGCAGATCCCGAGGATCACCATGGCGAAGATCACCGCGACGGAAATCGACTCCGCGAGCGCGACACCACTCCCCCCGAACAGCCAGACGTCGAACGCGAACCGGTTCGGGCGAATGATGACGAGCGCGACGAACGCCAAGGTCGCCGACCGGCTCCATCGCATGAGGCGGCGCCCGGCGACGGCCGCCGTCGCTCCGATGAGGCCGGCTGCGACGATTGCGAGCACGCGCGCGGACTGCGCCGAGGACGTGGCGAACCGGTTCACCACTGCCAGGGCGACGGGGTATCCCGGTTGTCACTGAGACAACGGGATCCGCCCCGCGTGCGCGATCTGGTCGGTGATCGGAAGGTCACTGAACAGCGGCGGAAAGGGTGACGTCAGGCCGTGGCCCTCACCGAGATGCTGTGCAACCGAGAAGAACGTGAACGTGTCGAGGGTCGACAGGAGGCCGTGTGAGGTCCACCACGCGGCGGCGAACGCACCGGCGAACGCGCCGAGCAGGATCAGCCCGATGTCAGCCCACCTCGGCCGAGCGAGGCGTCCCTCCCCCGGTGCCGCGCGTGGCATGGTCCGGCACGCTAGCAAGTCGGCATCGAGGCGCGATTCCCGACCACGTCAACGACAGATCCGATGGATCTCATCCGCGGCGGCGCTGCGCGGGAGCACCCACACGCGTACCGCAGGGCCGCAATTCCCGGCGAAGCGAAACCCCTCGCGTGCAACCAGCGCGTGCGTCGCGGGCTCGTTCCAGCCGTGCACATCGGGCGTCATGACCACCGCGGTCGGGCGGTTCCGTGCCAGCCGACCGATCGCCGAGATGTCGGCATCGAAATGTGGATTCGATCGACCCGTCATGATGAAACGCTTCCAGGGCAACACGATCGAGGATCGACCGGTGTCGAGCCACAGCCGATCCGGCGTGTTCGTGACGAACAGGATCGAGGGCGTCGCGCGCGTCAGGCGCCCGTAGACCATGGTTCCGGTCAGGGACCGATCGTGGTGGGTTCGTCCCGCGGGCAACTCCACGAGTGCGGGAAGCACCGCGACGACAGCGAAGACCGCCACCCCGAAGAGCACTGCCGGGCGTCGCAACCGGTCTGCACGGCGAGCGCTCGAGACGACGGCAGAGAGGATCGAAGCAAGGAGCAGATACGCGAGTGGCTGGGCGGAGACGAGCAGCCGACTGTCGGGGTCACTCGTCGGATCAAGGATGAGGCGCGTCGCCAGCACCGACACGACGATCAGTGCGATCGCCGCCGACGACACCATCCACGACAGGGCGAGCGATCGACGAGATCGACAAACCCGATCTCGGGCGGGGCGCCAGAGACCGACGAACACGGGAACCGCCACGAACGCGACCGCGACGACGACCGCGATCGGGAGTCCGACGGTCGAGGGAACCCCGAACCACCCGGCGCAGGTCCGCGCCAGGATCGAGGGACTGTCCCCGAAGCCGTGCCAGGCAACGGTCCGGATCGGTGCCGTGCCGGTATGTCGGGCGCGGTTCCATGCCGACCACCCGACCGCGACGATCACCCCGGTCGCCGCGACACAGCCGGCCCGCACGAGGTCAGCTCGTCGCGACCCGGGTGCACCGCGACGGGCACGGGCGAGCAATCCGCACGCAATGGCAAATCCGATGACGGGCCCTCCCGCACGGACGAGCGTCGCGACCGCGACACCGATGATGACGCCCACCAGGCGGAATCGTGACGGTCGCCTGCTCAACGAGATCCCGACGAGGACGGTGGCCGACACGACCGGCACGTAGACCGACTCCGACATCGCATACGCCCAGATGGGGAGCGGCCCGACCCCCTCCGGTCGGATACCGATCAACACGACGCAGAGCACCGCGATCGCGGCGCTCACAAGGCCGGCCAGACCGAACAACCGCCGCGCCCCGACGTACCCGAGGAACGCGGTCGCTGCGGCACCGACGACCGCGACCGCCCGTGCCGCAGCGAGTGCGGACAACCCCGGCTTCATCGCTCCTGCGACGAACAGCGGATACCCCGGCGGCCAGTAGACCAACGGGACCCGGTTCCAGACCGCCAGTTGCTGCGCGACCGACATCTGCGAATTCGTCGGTTGAACGGCCG
>JAFDWI010000376.1 GCA_018268545.1 Actinomycetota bacterium | reverse complement strand
GTGGGGTCACACGGTGGCACGGTTGAGTGGCGACGAGTTCGCGGTGCTCATCGACCCGGCGCGGGATCGCAGCGAGGCGATCGGCGTCGCCGAGGCGATCCGTTCGGCGCTCGCCGAGCCGGTCGACATGGCCGACAGCTCATCGGTCGTCGGGGTCAGCATCGGGCTCGCGTTCGACCCGGCCGGGGCGGCGTCGGCCGATGTGCTGATCGACGAAGCCGACCGGATGCTCCGAAAATGCAAGTCCGGGGGAAAGAACTGCATCGAGGTCGTGGACCTCTCGGACTGATCCCGGACGCGCGGTCGCGACCGCGTCGGTGGCAACGGTCGCGGTGATGCCCGCGGTGACGGTGGTCGCGGTGATGTCCGCGGTGACGGTGGCACCGCCACCCGACGCGATCTCCGCCGAGGCCGCCGATGCGTCGCCGGCCACAGGACGGTAGGGTCGGCCGTCATGGCGTCGTCAGCGGTATCAGCCGTCGACCGGTCGGTTTGCCGTGCGGATCGCGCAACGTTCGTGGTCGGTGGGATCGGCTGAAGACGTGTCGTCACACGATCTCGACGGTCGCCTGTGTCGCGGGATGGTCGACGCCTCCGTCGACCCGTTCGTCGTGCTCGGCACGGACCTCGTGATCACGTTCGCCTCACCGACAATCGCAGAGATTCTCGGGTGGGTTCCCGACGACTGGATCGGACGGTCGATCGTCGAGTTCCTCGATTCGTCCAGCCTCGAACTCGCGGCGAACGGGTTGGCCGAGATGTCGGCCGCCTCCGATGACCCGCGTTGGGTCCCGACCCCGCTGCGACTCCGGGCGCGGCACCGGTCCGGGGCGTGGCAACCGGTCGACGTGATGGCACGCAGGCTGAGGCGGGCCGACTTCGACGGTTACCTCGCCCAGATCCACCCGGCGGGATCCTCTCAAGGTCTGAACGACGTCGCCGCGGCAATCCTCGCCGGACGCAGTGAGGGGGCGGTGCTGTCGATGCTGCCGCCCCTGCTCGTCCAGGAGATCCCCGGTTCGTCCGTCGCGATCGCGACGTCGTGGACCGGAACCGGCTTCGGCCGCGTGCACGGCGACGGGCACCTGATCGACCTCGCGAATCCACGCCCCGAGGATCGAGCGGCGTTCGAGGACGTGTTGCGTACCGGAGACGATGTCGTGGATGTCACCGAACGCGTGTCGGCACCCACGATGAGCGGCGCACGCGCCGAAGGCTACGGCGCATTGTGGATGGCCCCGATCTCGTCCGGCAACGACACGGGCGCCGAAGCGGCGCTGTTCATCTTCCACTGGTTGGACGAGGGCCCGGGGATGGTGCTGACGAGCCGGATCCGGCGGATCGTGGACCTCGCACGGCTCGTGGTCCGCTGGGGCGCCCACCAGGGCGAACTGGCATGGCAGGTGACCCATGACCACCTCACCCGCCTCGTGAATCGCAGCGAGTTCATGACGTTGTTGGTCGACTCGGCGGGATCCCGGCGCGCGGTGCTGTTCTGTGACCTCGACAACTTCAAACCGGTCAACGACGAGTTCGGCCATCAGGTGGGCGACCGGGTCCTCCAGGTCGTGGCCGAACGAATGGAGCGTGCGTGCGGCCCGCACACGGTCGCCCGGCTCAGCGGCGACGAATTCGCGGTCCTCGTGCAGCCGCTCGGTGAACGTTCCGAAGCGCTCGCGATCGCCGAGTCGATCCGGGGCGCGCTCGGCGAGTCGATCGAGGCGCCGGGTTGCCAGCCGATCGTGGGCGTGAGCATCGGTGTCGCGTTCGATGCCGAAGGCGTGGCATCGGCCGACGCGTTGATCGACGAAGCCGATCGGATGCTCCGAAGTTGCAAGGCAGGAGGCAAGAACCGGGTCGCAGTGGTGGACATCGGAGACCGAGCGGCGGACGCGCCGGGCCGTTCCGTGCGCGACCGGCCGGCTCGGGCGTCGACCGACGACGTGTGATCTTCGACACCATTGCCCGCGCCGAACTTCGGCGTCGTGCATGCTGGAAGGACCGGTAGCGTCGTGTGGAGGTACTCCGCCGTGTCTGATCCCCGTGAACTTGCCGAACTCAGCCTGTTCGAAGGGTGCGATGCCACCCAGTTGCGTGAGGCGGGGCATCTGTTGACGCCCATCGACGCCTCACCGGGTCGGGTGCTGATGGTCCAAGGCGGGATGGCGAAGCAGTTCGTGGTCGTCGAGACCGGCGAGGTCGAGGTGGTGCATCACGGCCTGGGCGGTGCCGATCAGCTCGTCACGCTCGGGTCGGGCTCCTGGGTCGGCGAGATCGGCCTGCTCGACCACGTTCCGTGCACAGCGACGGTTCGGACCGTCGACGGGGCGCGGGTCCATGTCGCGGGCCCGCCCGAGTTCCGCAAGTTGCTCGACATCGAACCCGTCGCGCGACGTCTGCGCGAAACCGCTGATGCTCGGGAATCCGCGAACCGCGTGGGCGACGCGACCTGATGAACGCCTCGCGCACATTGCGGCGCCGTCGATTCCGGGCCGCCGTGGCCGCGACCGTGGTCGCGATGGTCGCGTTCGCGGGTTGTTCGTCGAGTGGTTCCGGGTCCGACGACGACGCCCCGGTGCCGACCCGCGCGTCGCACACCTCGTCGTTGGTTCCCACGGGCGTGGATGCGCCGGCGGTCGCCTCGCGGGGGTGCCAGGCCACGGGCGCGACCGATGCCGCAGATCAGACACTTCAGGTCGGCGGGGGCAGGCGCACCTGGACACTGTTCGCGCCGGTGCCGGATCACGACACCGACGTCGATCCGTCGCCACTGATCGTCGTGCTCCACGGCGCCGGCCAGACCGGTGCTGGGTTCGCCGCAGCGACCGGGCTCGATCGTGCGGCACCACAAGCCGGGATGACCGTCGTCGCTCCTGATGCCCAAGGGTCGCCTGCGTTGTGGCAGGCGAACTCGACCGGAGCGGACGCCGATTTCGTCAGCGCGCTGATCGACACCGTCACGGCCACACGGTGTATCGACCTGTCGCGGGTTGCGCTCGTCGGCTTCTCGGTCGGCGGCACCTTCGCCGCGCAGTACGGCTGTGCGAACCAGGATCGGATCGCGGTACTCGTCACCGCAGCCGCCGAGGCGCCCGGTCCGTGCGACAAGCCGATGCCGGTGATCGCATTCCACGGCACCGCCGATCCGATCGTCGCGTACGCACCGGCGCCCGACGACACCGCGCTCGGCGGAGGATCGGGGACCGAGGCCAACATGGCCGCCTGGGCCAAGATCGACGGCTGTGACGCGAAGCCGAAGGTCAAGACGTTGGCGAACGACGTGCGCCGCCACACCTGGGGGCGTTGCGACGATGCGGCTGCGGTCGTGCTGTACGAGTTCGTCGGTGGTGGACACGAATGGCCGCCGCCGGACCGGTTCGACGCGGCGTCACGCACGATCGCATTCGTGCGCGCACATCCTCGGTCCTGACCCACGCACTCCCGGGCGCGGTCACGCGCGCCGGAGCGGGATCCGTCAGCTCGGCTCCGCCGGGGTCGGCCCGTAGCGTTCGTCGATCCGTCGGATCCGGTACAGCGCCATCGAACCCGCCCAACACACGATGAAGGCGCCGACGATCGCGTAGCCGAGCATCTCGAAATCGAGGTTGCCGACCCAGTCCCAGAAACCCCCGGTCAACCCGATCTGACCGGAGGCGAGCTGCAGGATCTCCACCGCGGCGACGGTCGCGGCGATGAACACACCGAGGCCGACGGTGGCGAGGTTGTAGTAGATCTTGCGGATCGGGTTGACGAATGCCCACCCGTATGCCCGGGTCATCATGAGCCCGTCGGTCGTGTCCATGGCGCACATGCCGGCGGTGAACAGCAGTGGAAGCGCCAGCACCGCCAACGCCGGCGCCGCCGAGCCGCTGGTGCCCACGCCGCTCGCGGCCGATCCCGTGAGTGCCAACAGGCCGACCTCGGAGGCCGTGTCGAACCCGAGCCCGAACAACAATCCGATCGGGTACATCTGCCACGAGTGACGCAACCGTGCCCGCCACCGTTGACCGGTCAAGCGGTTGAAGAACCCGCGGTTCGACATGAGCTCGTCGAGTTCGTCCGCTCGATACTCACCGGACTTCGCGGCGCGCCACACACCCAGCAGGCCCCGGAGGATGATCAGGTCCGCGATCGCAATGGCCATCAGGAACGTGCTCGAGATGCCTGCGCCGATGATCCCACCGGCGTGTTGCATGCCGGGCATGTGGCGTTGCACGACGGTTGCGGCCACGGCGATCCCGGCCGCCAACGCGAACACGATCGTCGAATGACCGAGTGAGAAGAAGAACCCGACGCCGAGCTGCCGGTCGCCGCGTTGCATCAGGTAGCGCGTCGTGTCGTCGACCGCCGCGATGTGGTCGGCGTCGAACGCATGGCGGAGCCCGAAGCTGTATGCGAGCCCACCCGCCGCGGCGTACGCAGGATTCGCGTCGCGCGCGAACGCGAGGAACAGCCCCCAGCCGAGCACGTGCAACACGACGACGACGCCGTACATGCCTGCGATCCGTTTCCACTCGGAAACCGTGAAACCCAGCACCGGTCGACGGATCTGCACGGCACGCGACGATAGTGGCGCCCCGGCACGTCCCGAAGCGTCGAGGGGTGTGGTGATGGTGTCGACGACGTGGCCCGCCGGGCATGATTGGCATCGACCACGAACTCGGGGAGATTCGCCGATGAAAGCCGCCGTGTACAGCGAGACCGGGGGACCGGAGGTGTTCCGGTACCTCGAGGTGCCCGACCCCGAGGTGGGCCCGGGCGCCGTGTTGGTCCGGAACGAATTCATCAGCATCGAGGGCGGCGACGTGCTGAGCCGGGCCGGCGGCGATCTCGGCCGCACGCCGCACATCGTGGGCTACCAGAGCGCGGGAACCGTCGAAGCGGTCGGCGATGCGGTCACGTCGTTCGTGCCGGGGGATCGGGTCGTCACGTTGGCGATGGACGGTTCGCACGCCGAGTTGCGTGCCGTCCCCGAAGGGTTCGCGTGGAAGATCCCCGAAGGCTTGTCGACCGACGACGCGGCAACGGTCCCCGTTCCCTTCGGGACCGCCCACGACGCGCTGTTCGAGTTCGGACGACTGACCGAAGGGGAGACCGTGCTCGTCACGGCCGGGTCGGGCGGGGTCGGTGTCGCCGCGATCCAGTTGGCGAAGCGCGCGGGAGCCCGGGTGCTCACGACGGCGTCGACATCGGAGAAGCTGGCGCGGCTGATCGAACTCGGCGCCGATGACGGCATCGCCTACCGCGACGAGAACATCGCGGTCGGCGTCCGTCGGCTCACCGGCGGCCGCGGGGTCGATCTCGTCGTCGAGAACGTCGGGGGAGCGACGTTCACCGATGCGTTGTCGTCGCTCGCATACCGGGGTCGGTGCGTGTCGGTCGGCGAGGTCGGCCGCGGCGACGCGACCGTCGCGCAACTGTCGATGATGCGCGAACGCAACCTGACCGTGGTCGGTTACTTCATGGGGATGGAGATGCTCGTGGCGCGACGCTGCCACGCGATGGTCGCCGGCGTGCTCGACGCGATGGCCGCCGGCGAGCTGCGCGCCGTGATCGACCGGCGGTTCGCGCTCGCGGAAGCCGCGGAGGCGCACGCGTGGATCGAATCCGGGGTCACCGTGGGACGCGTGCTGCTCGTGCCGTGACGGTTCGTGCGGTTCAGCCCGTTCGTTGACGACCCGCGGCGTCGAGGCGCTTCTGGATCCGTTCCGAGGTGCGCGGGGCGATCGTCGCGAAGGTCGCCGCGACCCGCAGCTCGACGGGTGAGACGAAGATCTCCGCCGGGTTGTGGGTGATCGCCTTGATGACGGCGGCGGCGACATCGCCGGGGGCTTTCGTCCGGGTGCCCTTGGGCAGTTCGACGCCGCCGTTGTGGAACATCCCGGCATCACGGATGAAACCGGGGGCGATGTGGGTGACCCCGATGCGGTGGGGTTCGAGGTCCTGGCGCAACGCGAGCGTGTAGCCGCGCAGGCCGAACTTGGTCGCGTTGTACAGGCGGGTTTCGGGGCTCGCGGCAAGGCCCGACAGTGATCCCATCATCACGATCTGCCCGGTTGTGTGCGCGTCCAGATGTGCTTGCGCGAACGCGGTCGCCAGCACCACCGGTGCCCGCAGGTTCACGTCGATGACCTGGTCGATCTCCGCGGTGGAGACCGACCCGATCGGTGAGTCCTGGCCGAGGCCGGCGTTTGCGACCAACACGTCCATGTCGCGGCAGGCATCAGCGATCCGCTCGAGATCGGCTCGGTCGGCGAGATCAGCGACGAGTGCTTGGGCGCCGAACCGTTCGGCGAGGCGGTCGAGTTCGTCTTGCCG
>JAFDWI010000375.1 GCA_018268545.1 Actinomycetota bacterium | reverse complement strand
TGCCGTTGATCGTCGGGTTCCCGTTCGCGTCGGTCACCATCGACGAGTACTGGGTCGTGTCGGTGAGGAACAACGGCACCGAAAACGTCCCTTGTACGTCGCGCACACCGGTGGTCGAGTTCACGGTGTTCTTGGTGATCGTGAAGGGCGGCGCGTCATCGTTCGCGGTCGGGTTCGCATGGCCCGGGGTGGGCGCGTGATGGCTCGTGAGCCAGTTGTACGCCTGGGTGTGCATGAGCAAGGCCGGCATGGCCAGCGACGTCCCGCTCGCGACGGTGAAGTCCCACGCCAGGTACGGAACCTGACCGTTCAACGTCGAAGCGAGATCGTTCTGTATCACGTATCTGATGTGCGCTCCCCGACCGGCCGGCTGCAACGTGCCGGCGAGGGCGGCCGTGGTCGACGGGAGCGGTGCGATCGGATTCCCCGACGTGTCGACGAGGTTGCGGAGCGCGACGGCATAGCGATGCCCTTCGGACAATGCAACCGCAGGGTGGACGAGCAGAAGTTGGCTCGAACTGCCGGCGCCGTAATGGTCGAGCTCCGCGAAGTAGGGAATTCGCGCCTTGGTGACGGTGTCGACGATGACGATCGGTGCATTCGGCGCGATCGAATCGCCGATGTCGAGCGACGTGGCAATGCCGGACTGTGTGAGGCCGAGGTTCGGTACCGGCACCAGGATCGTCGAGTCGGGCGAAAAGCCGTCAGCTCTGTTCTGATACGTCGGATCGATCGGCACGCCGCTCGAGTTCTGCGGGGTGAGACCGGCCGGGATGTTCATCTGTCGGCCCGTCGACGTCGACGCGGTCGTGTACGCGTCATTCGGCCAGGGCAACAAACAGTCGTGCCCCGCGGGCGCGCCGACGAGCACGTCGCATCCGGCGATCGCAGCGTCGGGCATGTCAACAGGCTGGTAGGGGTTCTGGCACGCGGCGAGCGCCATCGTCAACACCGCGACACCGACGAGCGCGCCGAAGCGCCGCCGCGCGCGTGACTCGACGATCAGGGATGAAAGACCTCGGGTCATGCCAGGGCCATCGTCACCCGAGCACCGAACCTTGAATCACCGCAGAACTCCGAGCAGGCGGAACATCTCGACGTGCCTCGCCCGTGACTCAACGGCGGAACGTCAAATGTGTGACGCCACTCTCGGCGGACTGCGTTGTTACGTCGTAGCCCGCCTCGAACCCCCGGAGGTCGTCCCACAACCTGATCCAACGACCCAGCAGGATCGGCACGATCGCGACGTGGAGTTGATCGACGAGCCCGGCCGCGAGGTAGTCGCGCACCACGGTCGCCCCACCCCCGATCCGGACATCGCCGCCACCCGAAGCTTCGAGTGCCTCGTCGAGTGCCGTTCGAGGATCGGTTGACAAGAAGTGGAACGTCGTACCACCGAGCATGTCGATCGATGGCCGCGGTGCGGTATGGGTGAGGACGAACACCGGGCATCGGAACGGTGGTTCGTCACCCCACCAGCCCTTCCAGTCGGGGTCATCTCCACGGTTGTGCAGCCCGAACATGCCCGCACCCATGATCTCGGCGCCGACCTCATCGAAGTAGGCCTTCGCGTAGGAATCGTCGACGCCGGTCGTGCCCTCACCCGAGGTGTCATGGAGCACCCGGGCCCAAAACGTACGCGTCGCCACGTAGTCCGCGACCAAGCGTGACCAGTCGTCCCCCATCGGATTGTCGGGGGTCTGGTCGGTCGTGGTGGCGAACCCGTCCAGTGAGATGTTCAGGTCAACGCGTACGGCCACGTGCGGCTCCTTCGGTCACCGTTCGGACCGGAGCGTAGCCGTGCGCGGATCGGCTCGGCGACGGCGGGATGTGGGGCCCCTTGGGGCCGCGAACTCCGTCGACGGGAGCCCGAAATGCCGGCCGGTGAAACCGTGAAACCGTGAAACCGTGCTACACTCGTAGATGTGCCGAACCGCAACGTCACGCTCTCCCTACCGGATGACCTGGTCCGCCGAGCCAAAGTCCTGGCGGCACAACGTGACACCTCGATCTCCGCGCTGGTGCGAGGTCTCCTCGACCAACTCGTCGGGGACGGAACCTCCTACGACACTGCTTGGCGCGACGAGGAAGCCTTCATGGCCGGCGGTCCGCTCCGGATCGGTGACCGGAGAATCACCCGCGACGAAGCGCACCACCGCTGACCGGCCATGCAGTTCGTCGACACGAACATTCTCCTGTATGCGTATGACGCCTCCGCCGGCGATCGCCACCGAGCAGCCCGCGCACTGGTTTCGGACTTGGGGCGCAGCCGATCCGGAGCGCTCAGCGTCCAGGTGCTCCAAGAGTTCTACGTCAACGCGACGTCCAAAATCGCACAGCCGCTGACCCCTGCCGAAGGACGCGACCGGGTTTCGATCCTGGGCCGATGGCCGACCCATGTGCCCACGGCCGATGACGTCATCGCCGCATCGTCGATCAGCGAAACCGCCCAACTTTCGTTCTGGGATGCCATGGTGGTCCGAAGCGCCGTGGTTCTCGGTTGCACCACACTCTGGACCGAGGTCCTGAACGACGGGCAGGTCGTCGAGGGCGTTCGTGTTGTCAATCCGTTCCGTCGGTAGGGATTTTCAGCACCCGCACCGTCCGTCGTTCCGTGCGGCGACCGCCTTCGAGGCGACCGGTTACCCGACGTGCCGGGGTTGATCCGCTACGTCGGCTTCACGGCGCGCGAGCGGGCCGCCAGGGCATGGGGATCGAACGCGCCGAAGTCGCGATCACGGTCGATCGAACACGGTGACCTGCGCGTCACTCGGGCGGCCACGCCCAACCCGGTGTGTGGGCGGCCTGTCGGATCCATTCGGCAACGGCGGGTTGTTCGGCTTCTTGGAGGTTCTCGACCTTGATGTATCGCGAGCGGTCGACCTCACCGAGGGGCGGCGGATTGGTGAAGTCCGCACCGCCGAAGAACACGATGTTCATCG
>JAFDWI010000374.1 GCA_018268545.1 Actinomycetota bacterium | reverse complement strand
TGGGCGTGTCCGACCAATGGGCACCGTGGCTTTTCCCCAAGCGGAGCTCGGAGGTTGTCGATCGCGAGCCGAGGCAGACGTGACCTGTCCGCGCAGTCTGTAGGCTGGGCGCGCCATGCGCCGGTCCGAAGGCACCCCAGAGAGTCGTCGACCCGGTTCGACCTTCGAGGCCCATCGCCGTCGTCGGATCACCGCGCTGATCGCCCTGGTGGCATTGGTGGTCGTCGTCGCCTCGCTGCGTGGATTGGCGTCGTTCTTTATCGACTACCTGTGGTTTGCCGCGCAGCACCGAACCGGCGTGTGGGGCGCTGTGCTCGGCGCGAAGGTCGTGCTCGCAGCGTTGTTCATCGCCGTCGCGTTCGTGATCGTGTTCGTGAACCTGTGGCTCGCGGATCGTACGGCGGGCGAGTACTCGCTGCTCACCAATGAGGACCCGGTCGTGTTGCGCTTCCACGAGGTGTTCGGGCACCGGCGCCGGTCGTTGCGGGTGCTGTTCGCGCTGGTGCTCGCGTTGATCATGGGGGGCGGTGCCGCATCCCAGTGGAAGGACTGGATCCTGTTCACGCACGCGGTTCCCTTCGGGCGCACCGATGCAACGTTCGGCCGTGACATCGGCTTCTACGTGTTCCGGCTGCCCTTCATCGAGTTCCTCGTTTCCTGGCTCTTCGCGACGCTGGTGCTGGCGTTGCTGGCGACATTGGTCGCCGACTACTTCAACGGTGGGATCCTCGTCCAGGGTCCGCCCGGGATGCACCTTTCGGACCGGGCTGCGCAACGGGTCAAGGTGCACGCGTCGGTGTTGCTGGCGCTCCTCGCGTTGGTCAAGACCGCGGATTACTGGTTCGCCCGATTCGGGCTCGTGTTCTCGACGCGGGGCACCGTGGACGGCGCACTGTTCACCGACTCGAAGATCGAACTGAAGGCGATCAACCTGCTGCTGGTGATCTCGATCTTTGCGTGCGTGCTGTTCGTGGTGAACATCTGGCGACGCGGTTGGCGACTCCCGATCATGGCGGTCGGACTCTGGGCGGTCGTGTCGATCCTGGGTGCGGTGGCCGTGCCGGCGTTGGTCCAGCGCTTCAGCGTGCAACCGGCCGAGGAGTCCAAGGAGCGCCCGTATCTGGTGCACAACATCGCGGCGACGCGTGCGGCGTTCGGGATCGACGATGTCCATGTCACGGCGTTCGCGAACAGCGGCAACCTCGATGCGCAGACGTTGAACGCCAACACCGTCACCGTCCAGAACGTCCGTCTGTGGGACCCGGCGGTGATGAACGAGGTGTTCACCAAGTTGCAGGGGATCCGAAGCTTCTACCGGGTGCCCGAACCGGACATCGATCGGTACCGGATCGACGGCCGACTCACACAGGTGCTCACCGCCGGACGTGACATCGACGCGTCGTCGTTGCCTCAGAACTCCTGGGTGGCCCGGACGCTGTCCTACACACACGGCTACGGCAACATCATGGCGCCGACGAACGCGTCGGATTCTGGTCAGCCGGTGTTCACCAACAAGGACATCCCGGTCGTCTCCAAGGGCACCGGGACCGAGGTGACCCAGCCGGCGACCTACTTCGGCGAGGGCCTGAGCGGGTACGTGATCGCGAATTCGCGCACCCGCGAGATCTACTACATCGACGCTGCCGGGAAAACGAAGTTCAGCCGCTACACCGGCTCGGGCGGGATCCGGCTCGGGTCGGGGGTCGGTGGGTTCCTCCGCCGGGCCGCGGTGGCGATGCGGTTCGCCGACATCAACCCGCTGATCTCGTCGAACATCGATCGGAACTCGAAGCTGTTGATGTACCGGGACGTTCGTGAGCGTGTCCACACGCTCGCCCCGTTCCTCGATTTCGACGACGACCCGTACATGGTGGTGCGCTCCGACGGGCGCCTCCAGTACATCATCGACGCCTACACGACCACGTCGAACTACCCGAATTCTCAGCGGGCGATCACCTCGGATCTGTCGCCGACGAGCGGGCTGAACCGTCGCTTCAACTACGTGCGCAATTCGGTCAAGGCGGTCGTCGACGCGTACGACGGGACCGTCACGCTCTACGAGGTGGACCCGTCCGATCCGATCGTGCGGGCCTACGCGAAAGCCTTCCCGGGCCTGTTCACGCCGAAGTCGAAGATCCCGGCCGATCTGGCTGCGCACTTTCGGTACCCCGAAGACCTGTTCAAGGTGCAGACACGGATGTACGGCCGATACCACCTGACCGATCCGAGCGCGTTCTACACCCAGGAGAACGCGTGGGACGTGTCGGCGGATCCGAACAAGGCCGGGATCTCGACGGGATCGGTGCCCGGTGCGGTCGATGCGAACGGCAACCCGATCGGTGCGGGCGCGGTGCCGATGGACCCGTACTACCTGCTGATGCGGCTTCCCGGGTCGACCGAGGAGTCGTTCCTGATCCTGCGACCGTTCGTGCCGAAGCAGGCCGGCGCGCCCAACAAACAGGTGCTGACCGGCTTCATGACCGCGCAGAGCGACCCGAACGACTACGGGCGGCTCGATCTGTTCCAGTTGCCGGCGAACAACCTGCCTTCGGGCCCCTACAACGTGGCGGCGCAGATGATGCAGGATCGCAAGGTTTCTTCGATCCAGACGCTGCTGTGCAACGCGGGCAGTTCGGGTGGGGGTTCGGAATGTGAATACGGCAACCTGTTGGTGATCCCGATCGACCAGTCGTTGTTGTACGTGCGCCCGTGGTACGTGAAGTCGTCGGGCAACTCGCTCCCGGAGTTGCAGCAGGTGATCGTCGCGTACGAGGACGCCGGCGGGAACCTGCAGGTCGCGGTCGAGCCGACGTTCCACGGGGCGATGGTCGACCTGTTCGGTGCGAACGTGCCGGCGACTGCCGAGCGGAATGCCGCCAAACAGGTCGATCTGTCGGTCGCGAACCCGAACGGCACGAGCGGCACGAACGGCAAGGGCTCGTCGAGCGGTTCGTCGAGTGGTGCGTCGAGCACGACGTCGTCGACCTCGACCACGGCACCGTCGACCACATTGCCCGTCCCGTCGGGGTCGCAGGCCGATCTGATCCGCCGGCTCAATGCGGCGTTCGCGCAGGCCGACGCTGCGTTGAAGAGCGGCGATTTCACCGGGTACGCCGAGGCGATCGGGCAGGCCAAGCAGCTCGCGGCCGAACTCCAGGCGATGTCGAACGCCTCCACCCCAGGCACCTCCGCTGGCACGTCCGCTCCCGCCACGTCCGCTCCCGCTGCCCCCACGACCACCACCCCCTGACCCACCCCCCCTTCTCGAATGTCGGGGCGTCAAGTGCGCCATGCGCACTTGAGCGCGCTGCATTCGGCTAGCGCCACCGTTTCAGGCGCCGGACGACGCCACATCGGTCGTGACCGTGGCGACGATCGAGTCGGCCAGGTCGTGGTCGGGTGGTGGCCCGGCGAGCAGCGCCCGGGCGTAGAGCGGCCCCATGATCTGGTCGAAGGCATGATCGAGTGACACGTTCAGCCGGGTCGGATCGTCGGCGAGTCGGGTTCGCAGGGCGGCAGCCCAGGGCCCCAACACCCGGTCCCGCACCGCCTCGGCGAGCTCGGTGTCGGTGCCCGCTTCGGAGGTCAGCACCCGGAGCACGCGCCGGGCCTCGGGGTCGGCGAGCTGGTCGGTGAGACTGTGCAGGTAGCTGCGAAGGTCGGCAGCGAGGTCGCCGGTGTCGGGGACCGGGTGCGCGGCGATCACCTCGGCAAGCGCGTCCGTCACGGCGTCGACGCGCGATGTCCAATGACGTTCCAGGGTCGCGGTGCCGATCCCGGACCGGGCGGCGACGGCGTTGTAGGTCAGGCTCGACATTCCGGCTTCGGCGAGTAACTCGAGTGCGTTACGGGCGAGCTGCAGGCGACGTTCGGGGTCCTTGGGAAGATGCAGTGAGGCACCTTCGACGATCCGGTCGATCTCGTCGGTGGCACGGGGTCGGGCAGGGAGGAACACGAGCGCGACGAGCGCGCCGGCAAGTGCGACGATCGCACCCACCACCAGCGACCGGTGGATCCCGAGGA
>JAFDWI010000373.1 GCA_018268545.1 Actinomycetota bacterium | reverse complement strand
TACTACAAGCGCTTCATGTCGGTGAACTTCGACGGGGCGTTGGTGTGCACCCGCGCGGTGTTCGAGCACATGACGGCCCGTGGCGGCGGCTCGATCGTGAACCAGTCGTCGACGGCGGCGTACATCTACGGCATGTACTACGGGCTCGCGAAGGCCGGTGTGAACGCGCTCACCCAGCAGCTCGCCGTCGAACTCGGGCCGAGAGGGATCCGTGTCAACGCGGTTGCCCCCGGGCCGATCGACACCGAGGCGACCCGGAACGTCACCGGTGGTGTGGCCGAGGACATCGCCTCGAAGTTGCCCCTCGCTCGGATGGGGACGCCCGACGACCTCGTTCCCATGGTGTTGTTCCTGTTGTCCGATGATGCGAGTTGGATCACGGGCCAGATCTTCAACGTCGACGGCGGTCAGATCTTCAAGAGCTGACCGCGAGCGAGTCGGCGTCGCGCACCGCGGTTTCGGTGAGCGAGCGGAACCGCTCGTAGCGTTCGTCGCACGCGGCCACCCACGCGGCACGGGGTTCGGCCCGGTATGCGGTGCGGGCCCATACGGTTGCACCCATCAGGTCGTCTTCGAGGCCCGCAGCACAGCGTGCCAGCCACGCCGCGCCGAGCGCGGCGCCTTCGGGAACGGCCGCCACGTCGACGGCGAGCCCGGTCGCATCGGCGATCGCCTGCATCAGCGCACCCGACCGGGTCCCGCCTCCCACGGCGACGATCCGTTGTGGGGAACAGCCCGCGTCGGCCGCCAACTCGAGGTGTCGCCGGACCACGAATCCGGACGCTTCGTGCGCGGCGCGACGGATCTGCGTGGGGCCGTCGTCGATCCCGATGTCGTGCAGCGACGCCCGGAGGTCACGGCGGTGCAGGGGCGTCCGCTCGCCTCGCACATAGGGCAACCACACCGGTACGTCCCGTGGCGCGGCCGGTTCGGGCGCCGGATCGTGGGCTGCGAGCCCGATCAACCGGTCGACTCGGTCGACGAACAGTCCTCCCGCATTGCTCGGTCCGCCGATCAGGAACCGGTCGGGAACATGGTGGGGGACCGACCACAATCCGGGCGCCGAGATCCACGAATCACAGACCGCCCAGGTGATCAGTGTGGTGCCGAACACGACGAGCACGTCACCCGGCTCGGTCGCACCCGAAACGAGTTGCTCGCCGTACGCGTCGACCGTCCCGCCGCCGAGTACAGCACCCGCGCACGGTCGTCCCGGGAGCACCCGCCCGCCGGGTTCGGTGATCGACACGACCCGAGGGAGCCGATCGGCCGACGTGCCCGCCTGTGCGACGCGCGCCGTGTCCCAGTTGCGGAGATCGAACAACGGCCAGGCGCTGCCGGCCGTGGTCGCGTCGATGAAGCCTTCGCCGCCGAGCGCGTGGTTCGCGAAGGCCTGGGCGGGCCAGTAGCCGACCGCATCAGGGGAGTGCAGCGCATGCCAGTCGAGGAACGCGGCGAGTTCGCTGCCGTTCGCCGGCATCGCCGGATCGGTTTCGTGGATCCCGCGCACATCGCCGTAGAGCAGGCCGGGGCCGATCGGCCGGCCGGTCGCGTCGATCGCGCCGAGCGAGGGGACCATGGCCGCGACGCAGACCCCGCGCACCGCACGATCGGCTCCGACGACCTGCAACGCTTCGACGATGTCGGACTGCCAGGCGGCCGCCGGTTCGTGAGCGAACTCACCATCGGTGGAGGTGACGAGCCGGTGGGGGATCCGGGTCCGGGCGACGATCGTGCCGTCGCTGTCGGCCGCGACGGCCTTCACCGACGTGGTGCCGATGTCGATGCCGACCGTGACGTCGGATCGCCCTGGTTTCGTGTCGTCGCGACCGGTTTCTGACACTCGTGTCAGGTTAGCTCTCGGCTGCTACCGTCGTCCCATGAACGCCGGTGAGCCGCCACGATGAAGGCCCTGGTCTTCGGTGTCACCCCGGACGCGTGGACGCCACCGGCGGACGCGACACCGTTGCTCCGGAACCTCGCGGACATGCCCGTCGCACTCCGTGACGTCCCCGATGCCCGGCCGTTGCGAGACGACTGGGTCGTCACCCGGCCCCGGCTCACCGGGATCTGCGGGTCCGATTCGAAACAGATCCTTGGCGATTTCGGTGACGGCAGCACCGACAGTGCACTGAGCGGGTTGTGCACCTTCCCCCAGATCATGGGGCACGAGGTCGTCGCCGAGGTGGTCGAGCTCGGACCGCGCGCCGAAGGCGTCGAGGTCGGCGCCCGTGTCGTGCTCGACCCGTGGTTGGGTTGCGTGCCCCGCGGCGTCGATCCGGTCTGTCCGGCGTGCACCGCCGGTGACCCGAGTCTCTGCTGGAACTTCTCCGCCGGTGGGATCGCGACCGGTATCCACACCGGGACGTCCCGTGATGCGTCCGGCGGGTACGCCGAAGCGATGCCGGCGCACCCCTCGATGCTGCACCCGGTGCCGATGCAGATCACCGACGAACAGGCGGTCCTGGCCGACCCGTTCTCGGTGTCGTTGCGAGCGGTGACCCGCCATCCACCGGTCCCCGGCGGGCTCGCCCTGGTCTGGGGTGCGGGTTCGCTCGGGTTGTGCACCCTCGGGATCCTCCGGTCGTTGTATCCCGAGACCCGGGTCGCGGTCGTCGCACGGTTCGACGCGCAGGCCGATCTCGCTCGGCGCCTCGGTGCCGATCATGTCGTGCGCCCCGGCTCACAGCTCGAGATGCTCGAGGACCTCACCGCGTGGTCCGGCGGTGTGCTCCAGCCCACGATGGAAGGCCTCGGCGGCCTCCCGATGTGTCTGCCCGGCCACGTCGACGTCGCCTACGACACGATCGGGAAGGCCGAGACCTTCGAGATCGAGGTCCGAGTCCTCGCCGCTCAGGCGACGCTGGTGGCCAGCGGCGTGCATGCTCCCGCCCGATGGGAGTGGAGCCCGCACTACTTCAAGGAGATCTCGATCGTCGGCTCGAATGCGTTCGGGATCGAAACCGTGCGAGGGGTCCGCAAGCACGCGATCGAGCACTATCTCTCGCTGGTTGAAGCCGGGACGGTGGACCTGACGCCGATCATCACGCATCGGTTCGCCTTGGACGACTGGCGTTCCGCGTTCGGTGCACTCGCGGATCAGGCGTCCAGCGGGGCGGTCAAGGTGACGATCGATCCCCGGCGCTGACCGCTCGACCGGCCACGCCCTGTTCCATGACCATCGCGAGTGCGTCGTCGGCGGGACCACGCCACGACACCGACCCGCGCCGCAACAGCACGGCCGTGTCGCACAGCTCCAACGCCCGTGACACGTGTTGTTCCACGATCAACAGCGCGGTACCCCTTGAGCGCAGCAACGCCAGCTTCTCGTAGATCTGGTCGATGATGATCGGCGCGAGGCCGAGCGACAACTCGTCCGCGATCAACAACGCCGGGGCTTCGACGAGCACCCTGGCCATCGACAACATGCGTTGTTGGCCGCCCGACAGCGTCCCGGCGAGCTGACCGCGGCGCTCGGCCAGTATCGGGAACAACTCGTAGGCCTCGTCGAGTGCTGCGCCGACACCGCGCCGGCCACGGGAACGACCGAACGACAGCGAGAGGTTGTCGGCGACCGACAGGGTCGCGAACACCGAGCGGCCTTCGACCGCGTGGGCGACACCGGCGCGCGCGAACTCGAACGCCCGGCGACCGGTGAAGTCCTCACCCCCGACGCGAACCGCCCCCGACGAGGCGCGCACCAGGCCGCTCGCAACCCGGGCGACCGTGGTCTTGCCGCTCCCGTTCGGGCCCACGAGCGCGACCGCGGCGCCGGCGCCGACGGTGAACGACACGTCGAAGAGCGCCTTGAAGGGCCCGTAACCCGCCGAGACGGAGTCGAACTCGAGTACATCGGTCATCGCGTGACCGCCGCCGAGCCCAGGTACGCCTCACGGACC
>JAFDWI010000372.1 GCA_018268545.1 Actinomycetota bacterium | reverse complement strand
TCTTCCGGATGACGGGATCCTTGATCCGGTCGGGAAGAAAGCGGCCCGCCCAAACCGTGAGCTTTCCGTCGACGCCGACCTGGTAGCGGGTCCAGGGTCGCTTCGCCCTGAGTGCGCGCGCCACCACCTCGGCTGCCTTGGATGGGGGCGCGCCCGAGGAATCCTGCATCTCGATCCCGGCGCGCGTGCCTTCGATCAGATCCGCGTACCGTTCCAACGCCTCGGCGGGCAGTTCGGCCTCGAGCCGATCTGCGAGTTGACGGCCCTTGTCCCAGATCGGCGTCGCGATTGCACCGGGTTCGATCACGACGACGGAGACCCCGGTGCCGACCAGCTCCATGCGCAGCGAGTCGGCGAGACCCTCGACAGCGAACTTCGACGCGACGTACGGGCCGAGCATCGGTGCGGCGATCCGGCCGCTGTTGGAGCCGACGAAGATGATCCGGCCGTGCCCGCCGTGCCCGTCCGAGCCGCGCCGCAACAGCGGCATCGCGGCCTTGGTGACGATGATCTGGCCGAACACGTTCACGTCAAACTGTTCGCGCCAGGTTTCCAACGGCAGGTACTCCACCGGGCCGCCGAGCGCGGTGCCGGCGTTGTTCACGAGTGCCGACAGACCATCCGAGCCGACCGCGTCGTCGATTTCGGTGAACGCCTCGGCGACCTGGGATTCGTCGGTCACATCCAGGAGCAGGGCGGTCAATTCGCCGCGCAACGGCTTGGCCTCGACGGTGAGCCGCTCCGCATCGGATTCGCGGCGGACACCGGCGAAGACCCGCCATCCGTCCGATGCGAGGCGCATCGCGGTCGCTCGTCCGATCCCCGTGGACGCTCCGGTCACCACGGCCGTCTGTCGTGTCATTCCTCGGTCCCTTCGTCGTGTCGGTCCGCACCATCATGGCTGCTCACCTCGAGCGGGTTCGCGCGTCGACCGGATCACCGGAGATCGGCCCGGGCTTCGCCGGTCAGTCCGAATACTGGGTCCGCATCGCGGACGCCAGGATCGGCAGGATCCGATGTCGAAGAACGTCCAGATGTACGGGGTGATCGTTGTAGGTGCGCCACGCAGCTTCGTCGTCGAAGGCGCCATGCGCGCTGATGTGGGCGTTCTGGGCACCCAGGCCTGCGTCGAGGTGCACCTCGTAGGTGCGGATTTCCGTGATGGAGTCCGGCAGCGCGCGGAGCCCCTCGAGCACGGCCCGGTGCTGTTCGGGGGTCGATTCCGGGGTGAAGCGCAGCAACACGATGTGGTGGAACATGCAGCTCATTGTCGCACCGATCGGCGTCGTCGGGCCGCGCCGTCCCCGCGGGGCACCCAAGGGTCCGTGCACCGCCGCAGGGATCGCCCGGACGTTCGAAGGCGGGGGTCGTCGATCCCTCACCTGCCCGAGAGCCTGAACGCCTGGGTCGACCGTGGCGACGATGCCACGAGCCGCGAAACCGTCGATCGAGCGGGTCTAACCTGATCGACATTCGCTCATGACGAGTGCCCGGGGGTGGCGATGCGATCAAGGTTGGTGAAGACGGCATCCGGACTGCTCGCGATCGTCGCGTTGCTCGGTGCGTGTTCATCCGGCGGGTCGCACGAACGTGGGGAAGCGGCGGCGACGACCGTCGTGGCGGGAGCGGGATCGTCGGCGACATCGTCGGCGCCCGGTGCCGCGGCCCGGCACGTGACGATGCCGACCGTGAGCGGGCCGATCACGGGGCCGGGCGAGCCGTGGAACGCCATCGCCGATGTGGCCGGCGATTCGGGTTACACCTCCCAGGAGTACTTCATCTCCGGTCACGCGACGTCGTATCGGGTGCGCGGGAAGCTGGCCACCGACGGCCGCTGGGACGCCGAAGCCGACACGAACGCGCCGTACGAGACACGGATCCTGGTGCACCGACCGACCGATCCCGCGAAGTTCAACGGGACGGTCGTGCTGGAATGGTTGAACGTTTCCGCAGGGTTCGAGACCGCGCCCGATTTCCTGTTCACCCAACGTGAACTCCTGCGGGCCGGATACGCCTGGGTCGGGGTCTCGGCGCAGAAGGGCGGCATCGATCCCGCCGCGAGCGGCGGAGTCCTCGGTATCGAACCGCTCAAGGGCATGAACCCGAAGCGGTATGCGCCGTTGCACCACCCCGGAGACCAGTACTCCTACGACATCTTCACGCAGGCATCCGCCGCGGTGCGCGCCCGGGGTGCCCGGTCACCACTCGGCGGATTGCCGGTGCGGCGGGTCATCGCCGACGGGGAGTCGCAGTCGGCGTTCCGAATGGTCGACTACATCGATGCCGTCCAGCCCCTTACGCACGCGTTCGACGGCTTCCTGGTGCACAGTCGCTGGGCCTTGGGTACGCCACTGAATCCCGATCAGACACCGCCGGGCGACGCGATCATCCGCACCGACCAGTCCGTGCCCGTGTTGCAGGTCCAGTCCGAGACCGATGTCCCGAAGTACCTCACCGCACGCCAACGCGACACCGCACACGTGCGCACCTGGGAGATCGCGGGGACCTCCCATGTCGATGCGAACGTGCTCGCGAACGCGATGGGTTGCACATCACCGGTCAATTCCGGCCCGGAGGTCTATGTGATGGACGCAGCGCTGTCGGCGCTGAACACCTGGATGGGGAACTCGGCCGACGTGCCACCGACCGCGCCGCGCATCGAAGTCGCTGCCGACGGCTCGATCGAGCGGGATGCCGATGGCAACGCCAAGGGTGGGATCCGTACGCCGCAGTTGGACGTGCCGATCGCGACATTGAGCGGTGAAGGTGGAACGGGACCGGACTTCTGCAAGATCGCCGGAACCACAAAGCCGTTCAGCGGAGCGAAGGCGGTGTCGTTGTACGGATCCAAGGATGCGTACATGACCAAGTTCGATGCTGCGATGGCCGACGCGATCCACAAGGGGTTCCTCCTGCAGGCCGATGCGACCGCCATGGACGCTGCCGCTGCGGCGGCATGGCCGACGAGCTGACCACGATACGACGCGTCCGGGCCCTGATGGGGGCCGCGTCGCATTGCTTCGCCGCGGAGGCCGGGCTCTTCGGACCTGACGCACCGTCAGATAACGTCGGGTGCCATGAGTGGAATCTGTGATGGACGGGTCGTGATCGTCACCGGGGCAGGGCGTGGCCTGGGACGGGCCCACGCGCTGGAGCTGGGTCGCCAGGGTGCGAACGTCGTGGTCAACGACCTGGGTTCGGCGCTGGACGGAACCGGCACGTCGACCGGCCCTGCCGACGCCGTGGTGGCCGAGATCGAGGCGGACGGCGGTGTCGCGGTCGCGAACGGTGCCGACGTATCGGATTTCGCCGCTGCCGAGGCACTCGTCGCGTTCGCCGTCGAAACGTTCGGTCGCCTCGACGCAGTGGTGAACAACGCCGGGATCGTGCGAGATCGAATGTTCGCGAACGCCACGGCCGATGAGTGGGACGCGGTGATGGCGGTCAACCTGAAGGGACACTTCACGGTGTCACGCCATGCGGCCGCGTACTGGCGCAACCGGTCGAAAGCCGGTGAGGTCGTCGATGCACGGATCGTCAACACCTCCTCGGGCGCCGGGATCATGGGCTCGATCGGTCAGGCCGCCTATTCGGCCGCCAAGGGTGGGATCGCCGCGCTCACGCTCGTGCAGGCCGCCGAGCTGGCGCGTTACGGCGTGAGCGCAAACGCGATCGCCCCTGCGGCACGCACCCGGATGACCGAGGGCGCCTTCGAGGAGATGATGGCCGAGGTCGACGAGGGGACCTGCGATGCGATGGATCCGGCGAACGTGTCCCCGCTCGTCGCGTGGTTGGCGTCCGCCGATTCGGCCGGGGTGACCGGGCGGATGTTCGAGATCGAGGGCGACAAGGTCGGTGTGGCCGACGGCTGGCAACACGGTCCGACCGAGCACAGGGGCGGCGCCCGATGGGAGGCCGCCGAACTCGGCGACGTCGTACGTCGTCTCGTCGCCGAAGCCCCTGAACCGGCTCCGGTCTACGGCACCTGAACCGGAGCGGGGCCGCCGATCCCGGACCGGGCAGGCGCCACTGGCAAGATGGTCGCCATGGAGCGGACCGTGGGGACCATCGAGCCCGTGGGTGCGCCGCCGATCACCCCACCGCCTCGGTGGGCGGGCCGGCTCGTCATCGCGATCATGGTCGCCGCCTTTGCCACGGGCATCGTCGGCACCGCATTGGCACCGACGTTGGTCGCCCGGCATCCGCTCTGGCTGATCGCCCTGAATGCGAACAACCGCTATTTGATCCTCGCCACCAATCAGGCCGGCCCCGTGGGCTTCTTCGCCGTGGCGACGCTGCGGCGGGTCGTGCCGACGATCGCCTTCTTCCTCATCGGCCGCTGGTACGGGGATCGGGCCGTGCGATGGCTCGCGGGACGGGAACCGGCGAGCACCGACGTCGTGTCCGTGGTCGAGCGGCTGTTCGATCGTTTCGGGTGGTGGATCGTCGCGGTCGCCCCGATGACCTTCACCTGCCTGATCGCCGGGGCGCGACGATTCCGGCCGCGCGTGTTGGTCCCGCTCGTGATCGTCTCGATCATGATCCGACTGGCGTTGCTGCGATGGCTCGGTTCGGCGTTCTCGGGCACGTTGGACTCGATCGTCCATTGGATCGACCGCAGCCGGGGTCCGCTGCTCGTCGTGACGATCGGCCTCGTCCTGTTCAGTGCGTGGTCACAGCGCCGTCGGCGTGCCGCCTCGTTCGCGGAGCTCACCGCGATGGAGGAACAAGGCTCGCAACCCGAGCACCACACCGCGGATTGACGGCCCTCGCCCGAGCCCGGACGCGAACCTCGGGATGCAAGGGTGGTCAGGACCACCCGAACATCCCGAAGTTCGAAAGTGCCGTGATCTAGTTCAGGCGTTCGAAGATCATCGCCATACCCTGACCGCCGCCGACGCACATCGTCTCCAGGCCGATGGTCTTGTCGGTGTCGGCCAGGTTGTGCAGCAGCGTCGTGGCGATGCGGGCACCGGTCTGTCCGAAGGGGTGGCCGAGGGCGATCGCGCCACCGTTGACGTTCAACTTGTCGTAGTCGATCCCCAGTTGCTGGGCCGAGGGGACGATCTGCGCGGCGAACGCCTCGTTGATCTCGACGAGGTCGATGTCGTCGATCGTCATGCCGGCCCGCTTCATCGCCTGGCGTGACGCTTCGACCGGGCCCATGCCCATGATCTCGGGGTTCAACCCGGTCACGCCGGTGGACACGATCCGGGCGAGCGGCTTGATGCCCAATGCGGCAGCGCGCGTGTCGCTCATGACGACAACGGCGGCTGCGCCGTCGTTCAGCGGACAGGCGTTGCCGGCGGTCACGGTGCCGTCCGGGCGGAAGGCGGGCTTCAGGCTCGCGAGCTTTTCCAGCGTCGTGCCCGGACGGATGCCGTCATCGGTGGACACGACCGTACCGTCGGGAAGGGTCACCGGAGTGATCTCGGCTTCCCAGTAGCCACGCTCGAGCGCAGCCGATGCCCGGGTCTGCGACAGCAGCGCGTACTCGTCCTGAGACTCCCGTGACACCTTCAGCGACGTGGCGACGTTCTCGGCGGTCTGACCCATGGCGATGTACACGTCCGGGAGACCCTCACGGGGTGTCCAGGCATCCGCGCCACCTGCAGCGAAGGTTTCCGTACGAGCCTCGGCATCGGCGAACAACGGGTTGTGGGGGCCGGTGTCGGCCATGCCGTTGATGTAACGGCTGACGGTCTCGACGCCCGCCGAGATGAACACGTCGCCTTCGCCCGCGCGGATCGCGTGAGCGGCCATGCGGGTCGTCTGCAGCGACGACGAGCAGTAGCGGTTCACCGTCACCCCGGGCACGTTGGGCATGCCGGCCAGAACGGCAACGTGGCGGGCGATGTTGTTGCCCGATTCGCCGGCGGGCTGCCCACAGCCCATGATCAGATCCTCGACCTCGTTACGGTCGAGTTCGGGCACCTTGGCGAGCAGTGCCTCGATGATCTGTGCAGACAGGTCGTCGGGTCGGATCGTGGTCAGCGATCCTTTCATTGCACGTCCGATCGGGGAACGGGCGGTGGCGACGATCACGGCTTCAGGCATACGTTCTCAGGCTCCTGTGCGGGCAGATGATTCCGGTGCGCGCGCGTTTCGCACGCGCGCAGTCGTCGCTT
>JAFDWI010000371.1 GCA_018268545.1 Actinomycetota bacterium | reverse complement strand
GAGGTGCTCGCGGCGAACGCCGCGGACGTGGCCCGTGCCGAGGCCGACGGGGTTTCCGCGACCGTCATCGACCGCCTGCGCCTCGATGTCGGCCGGATCGCTTCGATGGCCGACGGTCTGCGTCAGGTTGCCGGACTCCCGGACCCGGTGGGGGATGTCGTGGACGGTTGGGTTCGGCCGAACGGGTTGCGGATCGAACGTGTCCGGGTGCCCTTGGGGGTCGTCGCGATCATCTACGAGAACCGCCCGAACGTCACCTCCGATGCCGCAGGGCTCTGTCTCAAGTCGGGCAATGTCGCTTTTCTGCGAGGCTCGTCGGGCGCGATCGACTCGAACACGGCCATCGCCGAGGTGTTGCGCGGCGCGTACACCGCGGCAGGTCTGCCCGCCGATGCGCTCGTGTTGGTCACGGACACGAGCCGTGAAGCTGCTGTGGCGTTCATGCAGTTGCGCGACTCGATCGACGTGTTGATCCCGCGCGGTGGGCCCTCGTTGATCGCGTCGATCCTCGAGCATGCGACCGTGCCGACCGTGATCGACGGGGACGGCAATTGCCATGTCTACGTCGATGCCGCGGCCGACCTCGACATGGCGGCGCGCATCGTGGTCAACGCCAAGATGCAGCGCCCGTCGGTGTGCAACGCCGCCGAGACGCTGCTCGTGCACGCGGCGGTGGCCGAGGAGTTCCTGGCGTCGCTCGCACCACGCATCGACGGCGTCGAGGTCGTCGGCGACGAACGGGCGGTTGCCGACCTGCCAGGGGCGATGCCCGCATCCGAGGAGGACTGGGCGACCGAGTTCCTCGACCTGAAGCTGGCGGTGCGCGTCGTCGACTCGCTCGACGACGCGATCGACCACATCACCCGCTACAGCAGTGGGCACTCCGAGGCGATCGTGACCGGCGATCTCGTGGCGGCCGAGCGATTCACCCGCGAGGTCGATGCAGCCGCGGTGTTGGTCAACGCGTCGACGCGATTCGTGGATGGATCGGAATTCGGGTTCGGTGCCGAGATCGGGATCTCCACCCAGAAGCTCCATGCACGTGGGCCGATGGGACTTACACAGCTCACGACCGCGAAGTTCGTGGTCCACGGAACGGGCCAGACCCGGGGTGATGTGCCCCCGACGCCCGACGCCTGCTGATCGGCTCGCGCTCGGGCGCATCCGGATTGACCCCGCGGTCAATCCGGCCGATACCGTTGCGACATGGCCGAACCGAGATTCGAATCCGTTCCCGGCGTCACCGACGCACTGAGCAAGGTCGACTACCTCGCGGATGAGTCCATCGCGGGCATCGTGTACCTCGCCGATCGGCTCGGCAAGCCGATCCTCGTCGAAGGCCCGGCCGGAACCGGCAAGACCCAGCTCGCCAAGTCGGTCGCCGAGATGACCGGTGCACGGTTGATCCGACTCCAGTGCTACGAGGGCCTCGACGAGGCGAAGGCGCTGTACGAATGGAACTACAAGAAGCAGCTGTTGCGCATCCAGGCCGAGCGCAACGAGGGGAACGTCTGGGCTGATGTCGAGACCGACATCTTCTCCGATGATTTTCTCCTGACCCGGCCGTTGCTCGAGGCGATCCGCGCAGACGACCCGGTCGTGCTGTTGATCGACGAGGTCGACCGTGTCGAGGTCGAGACCGAGGCACTGCTGCTCGAGATCCTTTCCGAGTACCAGGTTTCGATTCCGGAACTCGGAACGATCACGGCGAGGCAGATCCCGATGGTGTTCCTCACCTCGAACAACACCCGCGAGCTGTCCGAGGCCCTGAAGCGTCGCTGTCTGTTCCTGCACATCGACTACCCGGACATGGAGCGTGAGAAGCAGATCATCCTCACGAAGGTCCCCGAGATCACCGAGACGCTCGCGGATGAGATCACGCGGATCGTCCGCTCGATCCGATCTCTCGAGCTGAAGAAGTCGCCATCGGTGTCCGAAACGCTCGACTGGGCACGGACGTTGGTGCTCCTCGGCGTCGACCACGTGGACGAGGAGACGGCGGCAGGCACCGCGAACGTGTTGCTCAAGTACCAGTCCGACATCGCGAAGGCCGTCAAGGAACTGGTCGCAAACCGGCCGTCGGTCGGGGCGCCGGGCGTCGGACGACGCTGAGTCGCGCGTGTCCGACGGAACCGTCGATCCGGCGGCCCCTTCTGACGCGGCGTCGTCGGGCGCCGTCGCGACCCTCGTCGACGGTCGGCCGATCTTCGAGCTGCTCACCGGGTTCATCACGGAGTTGCGTGACGCCGGATTACCGGTGAGCCTCACCGAGTCGATCGACGCGATGCGCGCGGTCGAGCAGATTCCGGTCGGGGACCGCGAGACCTTCAAGTACGCGCTCGCCGCGACGTTGGTGAAGAACCACGCTCACTGGCGGAGTTTCGAGACCGTGTTCGAGGTCTACTTCTCGTTGCGCGGCTCGGCGTGGCAGATCGACGACGACGACGCACACGAACTCGACGAGCTCGTCGACGAGATGCTCGGGGAGAACGGCCAGGGACAGGGCGAGGGCAAGGGCCAGGGTGGGTCGGGCGAACCGCTGTCGGCCGAGCAACTCGCCGAGATGCTCTATCGGGCGTTGCTCAAGGGCGACGACACGATGCTGCGGGCGATCGCCCGCCAGTCGGTCCGCCGGTTCGCCGGCATGGAGCCGGGACGCCCGGTCGGTGGGACCTACTACCTGTACCGGACACTGCGGAACCTCGACCTCGACGCCGTGATGGACCGCCTGATGGAATCGGCACAAGGTGGCGAGGAACGCTCCGCGCTCGAGGAACGCCTCACCCGCGACGAATTCCAAGCACGTATCGATGCGCTCAAGAAGGAGATCGAGGCCGAAATCCGCCGTCGGCTCGTCGCGGATCGCGGCATCGACGCGATGGCGAAGACGTTGCGCAAGCCGCTCCCCGAAGACGTCGACTTCATGCACGCTTCGCGTGAAGAGATGGACCTGATCCGCAAGGCGTTGCAACCGCTCGCAAGGCGCCTGGCGGTCCGTCTCGCCCGTAAGCGTCGCCACGGTCGCAAGGGCCCGCTCGATTTCCGGGCGACGGTCCGACACTCCCTGAGCTTCGGCGGCGTACCGGCCGAGCCACAGTTCCGCTACCCTCGCCCGTTCAAGCCGGAGATCTTCGTCGTGGCCGACATCTCCGGCTCGGTCGCGTCGTTCGCACGGTTCATCCTCATGCTCGTGCACGCGATCGCTTCGCAGTTCTCGAAGGTCCGTTCGTTCGTGTTCATCGACGGGATCGACGAAGTGACCGACTTCTTCGACGGGGTCGAAGACGTGACCGAGGCGGTCCACCGGGTCAACACCGAAGCCGACGTCGTGTGGGTCGACGGCCATTCGGACTACGGGCATGCCTTCGAGATGTTCCAGGAACGCTGGGGTTCCCAGGTCGGTCCGAAGACCACCGTGCTGTTGTTGGGTGACGCCCGCAACAATTACCACGCGTCGCAGTCGTGGGTCGTCAAGGAGCTCCAGCACCGCGCTCGGCACGTGTACTGGCTCAACCCCGAACCTCGTAGCTACTGGGACACCGGTGACTCGATCGTGTCGGACTACGGCGTGCACTGCGACGGCGTGTACGAGTGCCGCAACCTGCGCCAACTCGAGCGGTTCGTCGAGACACTGGACTGACGCCGCCTCGGATGCGGGCGCCGGTCGGCCGTTGCTCGCTTGCCGACGGGGGCGCCCCGGCGCCAATGGATTCCGAGCGACGATCGACTCAGCGATCGCGCAGGGCCTCGCGGAGGTCTGCGAAGCGCGGTGCCGGGTCCGGGTGCATGATCTGGAGCGCGATGCCGTCGACGCCGACGTCGACGAATTCGCGGATCTCCGCAACGCACCGTTCCAGGGACCCGGTCACGAGGTAGCGGTCGACGCCGGCGGTGCCGCGGGGGAACTGGCGAGCCACCCATTCGAACGCGGCGGCCCTGGTCCACGATGCGTCGGTGGGGCACACGAGGATGGTCATGCAGCGGGTGACCTCGCTCGGCGTACGACCCGCGCCGACGAGTTCGGCGTCGAGCGCGCGGCTTGCTTCGGCCAGCCGCCTCGGGGTGAGGAAGAGCGGAATCCAGCCGGACGCGAATCGCGCGGTCCTGTGAAGCGCCGCCGGTGACGTGCCACCGACCCAGATGTCGAACGGCGGATTCGGGCGCATCGCGAACCAACGATCGCCGCGGTCGAGGTCGCCGTCGGATCCGAACTCGGCAAGCTCGACGAGCATCCGGTCGACGAGCTCTCCACGACGCGTGAAATCGACACGCGCACGCGAGAATTCGGTGGGCTGGGCACCGACCCCCACACCCAATCGGAATCGACCTCCGGAAATCGCCTGGAGGGTCGTCGTCGCCTTTGCGACGGCCGCGGCCCGGCGTAGGGCGAGCTGGAGCACGCCTGTCCCGATCCGGCAACGACTCGTGGCCGTCGCCGCGACCGCGGCGAGCACGAACGGGTCACCGCACGGGTGACCGGCAAACAGGTGGTCGGTGAGCCAGATCTCATCGGCGCCGGCTGCTTCGATCGAGCCGAACCACCGGTCGAGTCGTCGCCAACCGTCGGTATCGGTGTCGATCGCCGTGGTGACGAACCCGATCGTGAACTGCCGGGTCGCGCGATCCCCGTTCACATCTTCCAGCGAAGCAGCGCGGCAGCACCGGTGTAGCCGCCTCCGACCGCAGCGAGCAGGACGTGGTCCCCATCACGCAACACGTCGCGGTGTCGAGTCCATCCCGAGGCGAACGCGGTCGCGACGCCGGCCGCCGACTGGTTTCCTGCCCACTCGAAGTTGTGCCAATGCCGATCGACCGGGACGCCGATGGCTTCGCTCACCGAGTCGTTGATGTGCTGACTCGCCTGGTGCATCGCCAAGCCGACGATCGCATCGGGGTCGACATCGTTCCGGTCGAACAGCTCGCGAATCGCTGCCGATCCGAGCCGACAAACCTGGGAGAACGAATAGCGACCGTCGCTCCGGAAGTAGCCGTGGCGCGGCACGAACACCCGTTCGGGGAACTCGTGGTCGCCATTGAGCTCGATGTCGACGATTTCGAAAGCTCCGCGGGCGGGTTCATCGGTCGTCACGACCACGGCGCCGGCGGCGTCACCGAAGAACACGCACGATCGAGAATCGCTGTAGTCGGCATAAGCCGTCGGATGCTCACCCGAACACACCGCTGCTCTGCGGAGCCCACGGCCGTCGAGCAATGCGGTCGACGTCGCGAGTGCATAGATGAAGCTCGCGCAGGCAGCCTTCACATCGAACGCGATCACGTCGGGGTTGATCGAGCGGGCGACGAACGACGCGGAGGCCGGCACGACCTGTTCGGGAAAGACGTTGCCACACAGCACCATGTCCAGGTCATCGCCGGTGAGGTGTGCATGCTCGAGGGCGGTCGAGAGCGCAGCGATCGTCAGGTCGTTCACCGATTCGTCGATGCCGAGCACATGGCGACTCGTCATGCCCAGGTGTTGCTCACTCCAGCCCGCGGGGAGCCCCGGAACACGATCAGCGAGGTCGACGCTCGTCAACTCGCGCTCGGGGTGGGCACAACCGGCACCGACGATGTAGACGGGGGCCCGCAACGACATCGTGGCGAAGCGTAGCACCGGGCAGATTCCGTCAGGCGGGGCGGTCGGGGGTCGCAAGCGGCTCCGTCACGGGTTGCTCGAAGCGTCGCCGTGCTCACCGTGGTGGTGGCTTCGTCGCCGACAGGTGCCCGGGAATGCCGACACGGCGTCTCCGATGCGATCGCGTGCTGCGCAGATGTGGCTCGCGGTGTTGATCAATGCGACGTGTGAGAAGGCTTGCGGGAAATTCCCGAGCATCCGGCCGGTCACCGGGTCGTATTCCTCGGCGAGAAGCCCGACGTCGTTGCGCAGCGCGAGCAGCCGTTCGAACAGTGCGATCGCGTCGTCGAGACGCCCCATGAGCGCGTAGTTGTCGGCGAGCCAGAACGAGCACATCAGGAACGTGCCTTCGGTGCCGGAGAGTCCGTCGTCGCCGGTCGTCTCGTAACGGCGAACGAACCCGTCGGCCAAGAGACGTGTTTCGATCGCAGCCACGGTGGCGGCCACGCGGGGGTCGTCGGCCGGAACGAATCCGACGAGAGGAACCATCAGCAGTGATGCGTCGAACAGGTCCGACCCGTAGGACTGGACGAACGCGCCCTGCGCGTTCACACCGTGGGCGAGCACATCGGCCTTGATCGCGTCCCGGAGCGAACGCCACTCGTCGACGTCGAGTGGAGGTTCGTGCGGCGTCGAAACACCTTCGATCATCTCGAGTCCGAAATGTTCGACGGTCTCGATCGCACGATCGACCGCCACCCAGGCCATCACCTTGGAATGCGTGAAGTGGCGGCGTCCGCCGCGAACCTCCCAGATCCCGTCGTCGGGATCCTGCCAGTGTGTCGCCACGTAATCGACCAGGTGCCGCTGGAGCGACCAACCGTCCCGGTCGAAGGGTTCCCCGAACACCGTCGCCTGGTACATCGCATCGAGGACCTCGCCGTACACGTCCAGTTGGAATTGGCCGTGCGCGGCGTTCCCGATCCTCACGGGTGCCGAATCGTCGTATCCGGGTAGCCAGTCCAGTTCGATCTCGCTGAGGCGCCGTTCGCCGGCAGGCCCGTACATGATCTGCAGTTGGCGAGGGTCCCCGGCCACGGACCGCAACAGCCACGCGCGCCACGCGCTCGCCTCGTCGGCAAATCCTGCCTCCTGCAAGGCGATCAAACTGAACGTCGCATCGCGGAGCCAGCAGTAGCGGTAGTCCCAATTCCGGATACCGCCGATCTCCTCGGGCAACGACGTCGTGGGAGCCGCGACGATACCGCCCGTCTCGGCGACGGTCAGCGCTTTGAGCACGATGGCCGATCGGAGAACCTCGGCGGCGTATTCGCCGTCGTAGGTGAACCCGCTCGCCCAGTCGTGCCACCAGGCTTCGGTTTGTTCGATTGCCGTGATCGCGTCGATCGGTTGTGGTGCTTCCTCGGCCGACGAAAACCACGACAGGCTGAACGGCACGCGCTCACCGGCGCGCACTTCGAACGACGCGACCGTCGCCAGGTCCTCCCCGCGCAACTCGACGGCGGTCGCGAGTCGAATCCCGTCCGGTCCGCCGATTGCCTCGATCCCGCCGGGGACCCGCCGCACCCAGGGCACGATGCTGCCGTAGTCGAAACGGACGACCAACTGCATCGCCATCTCCACGCTCCCGGCACGGCACTCGACGACCCGGACGACGTCGTGGCGACCCGCACCGGGTGGCATCGTGTCGATCACCGCGACGATGCCGCCGGGGGTGGTGAAGACCGTCTCGAGCACGAGCGACGAGTCCCGGTAACGGCGTTCCACGGACGTGACGTTGCCGGCGGGCGCGATGCGCCAATGCCCATGACGTCGACTCTCGCCCAGGATTCCGGCGAAGGCCGCCCGCGAATCGAATCGTGGGAACGTCAGCCAGTCGATCGAACCGTTGCGTCCGACGAGCGCGCAACTCGAGAGGTCGCTGAGCAACGCGTAGTCTTCGATGGGCAGTGCCATCGCTCCGTTCTAGCCCGTTTGGGACCGCGGGCGACGAGAGTTCGTCGAGCCCCTCATGGCGCTCCGACGGTGCCTCGAACCGCGAGTGCGCGGCGACGCTTCGATGCGAGGAACGGGCGAGCGATCAGGTGGTGGCACGCGGCAGCACAGCCGAAGCTCGCCGCGACTGCGAGCGCGGCGGGACCGATTCCGGGGCCCACCCGACTCGCGACGATCAGGTAGATCGGGTAGTGCCAGATGTAGAGCTCGTAGGAAATTCGGCCTGCCCACACGATCGGCCGCCGGGCGAGGAGCCACGCAACCCGACCTTCCGAGGTGACGATGCTCACGATGACGACGATCAGTGACAGCTCCAGCGGCGTCAGCGCGTACCGGTACACCCACACGTCCCCGTCCGCTGCGAACACGAGCATCGCCGCCGCGAACAGTGCCGAGAACACCGCCACGACCCGGAACCGGCGACCGGGGCGGAATCCGCCATAGACGACGAACGCCGCGAGCGGTCCGACGAGCAATGCATCGGCTCGCGTATCGGTTCGAACGTAGATCGCAGCCAGGTTCGGGTCGGTCGCGAACGTCAACCACGCCCGCCAACAAGCAACGAGTCCTATCCCGCAGATCAACACCGCGAGAACCACGCGTCGGGATCGGGCGACCTTGAGCAACAAGACGAGCGCCGGAAAGAACAACAGGTAGTACTGCTCCTCGACGGCGAGGCTCCACATCGCGCGCAGATGTTGCACGAATCCTTGTGGATCACGGATCATGGCGAAGTTGGCGACGTAGAGCACGACCCAAAGCGCGGAGTGCACCGTTGTGTGGAACTTCTCGTGCGTCACGGCCGAGTACACGATCAACGCCGCGAGCATCGCGAACAGGCTCGGGAGGAGACGGAGGGCGCGTCGTTCGTAGAAGCCTCGGAACGAGAACCGACCGTTGGCGTCACGTTCCTCGATCAGCAGGCATGCCAGGAGGAAGCCGGACATCACAAAGAAGATGTCGACGCCGAGGAAGGTCCCCTTCGCGTTCCGCCCGATCCATTTGGAGAACCAGAACAGGTGCCCGAACATGATCAACCCGACGGCGATCGCTCGGATCCCGTCGAGTGCCGGGCGGTATCCGAGCCTGAAGTCCGACGTCTCTGCCGTGGCGGACGAGAGGTCCTCGATGCGCGGACGGGTCGCTCGTCCGATGGCCCCGCGCTCATCCGGAACGTCGCCGACGCCGGTCCCGGCCGTCATGGCCCGCACCGGTCGATGACGGTGCCGGTGCCGTCGGCCCGGACCCACCACGCCATTCGGGAATGGTCGACGGGTGGCGCGATCGACGCGGACCGGCCCGGGCCGACGACGAGGTCCGGAGCAGTCGAGAAGGTCTCAGCGAGTCTCCGGATCCTCACGGTCGCGCCGAAAGGCGCTCGGATCAACAGAGAGCTTCCGGGGCGGAGTTCGATGCCGTCGACGTCTCCGAGTGAGACCGAACGCCAGCCGACCGCGCACGCAGGACGTGACCCGGGGTCCGTGCGGCTGATGTGTTCGTCGGCCATCATCTGGACGTCGGCCGCGCGGCGTGACGGGCTCGAACCGAGCGCGGAGAACGGGATGCCCGCCACCGGTGAACCCGCGGCACGGACCAGGTCTCGATACTGGCCGACATCGACCGGGATCAGATTGAGGGGAAGGATCCGTGCCGGGTCGGCGAGTGGCCCGGCAGCTTCGGCGCCGACAAGAAACGGGCGAGTCCGTTCGGTGTAGCCGACCACGAACGAGCGGTAGGTCCGGAGATGACCGACAAGGGCGATCGCGCCGACGAGGAACACCGCCGAGGCAGCCAGATATGCGGTCACCGGAATGCGACGGCCCCGGACGCACCACACGACGGCCGCGATGACGAGCACGTCACCGACCCAGACGTAGCGTGTCGAATCCGGCGGGTTCAACGCGATGTCGCCAGCCCGGCTGAACGCGCTGAGAGCGACGAAGAACACGAGCGCGAGCGCGATGGCGACGACGTGGGCGTCGACGGTGCGCCAGCGCTTCCATGCGATGGCACCCAGTGCGGCGAGCGCCGCTGCGACCAGCGCCGCACCGGGCTTCCACCCGAGGGTGAATCCGGCGAGGATCGCGACGCCGACATGCCAGCCATACGATGCCTTCTCGCCGAAGGTGGCAGGTTTGGTCGGGTCGCGGAAGTTGACCCACCAGACGAACCATGCCAACGACGGTACGGCGACTGTCAGGAGCCGACGCCACGACGCTCGGGTGAGAACCAACTCGGCGATGATCGCAAAGGCCACGACGACACCGACACTCGACGTGGCGAGCGCGATCGCGACCGCCGCAGTCGCATACAGGTCGTTGCGGCGGGTGTCGTCGCGGATGAGTCGCCACGCGACGATCAGCATCAGGATCGGCAGATCGAAGTTGATCAGGAATCCGTACATGATGTTCATCGCCGCGGCCCACGACCAGGCGATCGTGAGCGCTGCGATTGCGAGCAGCGGCCGGTCCACCTGATCACGATGCGTGAAGAAGAACGTCACGGGAATTGCGAGGAACACGGCCGACGCCACCGTGGCGTACGGCCAGTAGGAGCCCAGACCGAAGGTGCGAGCGAACCCCTGGTAGATCAGGATCGGGATGATCGAGAGGTGCCCGTTGTAGGGGGTGAGGAGATCACCGTGCACGTGGTGCGCGAGGATGTCCCATTCGTCCACGACGAACGTGAAGCCGCGTTGCAGACGGACCGTGATCGCCGCGAGGACGACCAACCCAGCGCCGAGAGCGATGGCCGGCACACCGCGTGGGACCGATCGGGAAGTTCGGGACGCTTCAGACCGATCGTGATCGACCGTCTCGGTGCGCACGACGATTTCCGGATCCGACAAATCGAACAACCTCGTGCTGGTGCCGTGTCAGGCAACATGTGCCATCTGGCAGGGCGGCCATTGTTGCGCCTCGCGGCGTCCTCGTCCTCGGCGCACGTGTGTGTGCGCCTTCGTCCTGTGTCCTCGCGAGCGACGACAATGACTCGCCCGGATATCGCGAACGTTACCTGACACGGCACCGGGTCGGAACTCGGTGCACGCTACGGGCGAGGTCCACCACCCGACGAGCACAGGAAGACGATCCCCAGAGGTGGTGGCCCGGACCTTCGGTTCGGGTCCACGGGGCGTGGCCGTGTCGGTGAGGATGCGTGGTGTCGATCAGCGGGGTCGCTTCCGACGAAGGAAGGGCCGCTCGATCACGTAGAACGACAACGTCGCGACGATGAAGGTGAGGGCGACCGCGATCGCGAAGGGTAACCAGTGGGGGAGATCCCGGTAGCGGGTGTGACGCATCGTCTCCACGAAGATCGGCATGTGCCACAGGTACAGCCCGTAGGAGATGGTCCCGATCCAGATGATCGGCCGCAGTTGGAGCACCCGCGTGATCGGGTGGGTGCCGCCGAGCACCGCGATGAGCACGAACGCCCAGGCGATGTCGATCAGACCGATCGCCCAGATGTACACCCAACGATCCTCGACGTGCGCGTACAGGATCGTCCAGACCAGGAATGCGGCGGCGGGGATTCCCAGGAGTCGGATCCGGGGGGTGATGCGATGGCCCGTCTGGAGCCAGATGGCGACGAGTGGGCCGATCAGCAACGCGTCGGCCCGGATGTCGGTCCGTACGTACAGCGTCGTCTCGAAGGTCCCCGGTGAGGTGTGCAGCGCCGAGAAGATCCGGTCGACCCACACGACGGCGATGAGACCGACGAGCACCCACGTGACCTTGCGAATCGACTTGAACAAGCCGAGCAGGCCGATCAGCAACGGGAAGAACACCACGTAGTACTGCTCTTCGATCGCGAGTGACCACATGTGGCTCAGGTTGAACGGGATGATCCCGGGGTGTCCGAACACCACGGCCCAGTTCGCGACATAGCCGGCGACGAACGCTTCGGCGATGAAGAACTCGCTTCCCGACTCGTGCTGCTGGATCGTCCACGGGATCAACACGAGCAACATGAAGAACAACGGCGGGAGCAGGCGAAGTGCCCGCCGACGGTAGAACCCCTTGAACGAGAACCCGCCGGTTCCAGCACGTTCCTCGAGGACGAGCTTGGTCAACAGGAACCCGGACAACACGAAGAACAGATCGACGCCCTGGAACGATCCCGGCATGAAGTTGCCCATGAGCGATTGCCACGGATACCCGATGTGGGCGACGAAAACCAACGCGATCGCCAATGCGCGCAACCCGTCTAGTTCCGGCCGATAGCCGAGGCGGAACGGCTCGACCCCGGTGGTCGCGGTTTCACCCGAGTCGGCGACCGAACCCCGCACCGGGTCGTTTGGCATCCACTCAGTGAAGCAGTTCGCCGACCCGGAACGCGAGATCCAACGACTGGCGGCCGTTCAGGCGCGGATCGCACATCGTCTCGTACCGTTCGGGGAGGTCGGCCGCGGAGATGTCGTCCGCTCCGCCGAGACATTCGGTCACGGCATCGCCGGTGAGTTCGACGTGCACACCGCCGGGCCAGGTGCCGACGCTGCGGTGCGCCGCGAAGAACCCGGCGATCTCCGCCTCGATGTCGTCGAATCGCCGCGTCTTGTGGCCGTCGGCCGTGGTGAACGTGTTGCCGTGCATCGGGTCGCACGCCCAGACCGGCAGATGCCCGGACGCATCGACGGCTTCGAGCAGCGGCGGGAGCAGGTCGGCGACCCGCTCGGAACCCATCCGGGTGATCAGCGTGAGCCGGCCCGGTTCGCGGTCGGGATCGAGGCGATCACATAACGCGACGACGTCCGTGGCCGTCGCCGTCGGACCGATCTTCGCGCCGATCGGATTCCGTATCCCCGAGAGGAACTCGATGTGCGCGCCATCGAGTTCACGGGTGCGCTCACCCACCCAGACCATGTGGGCGGACGTGTCGTAGAAGTCCCCGGTCAGCGAGTCACGACGGGTCAGGGCCTCTTCGTAGCCGAGGATGAGTGCCTCGTGGCTCGTGTAGAAGTCGACCTCGTGCAGACCCGGTTGGTTGGCACCGTCGATACCGCACGCGTGCATGAACCGCAGTGCGCGTTCGATTTCGTTCGCGATTCCCTCGTAACGGTCGCCTTCGGGTGAGGCCCGTACGAAGTCCTGGTTCCACTGATGGACCTGTGCGAGGTCGGCGAAGCCGCCCTTTGTGAACGCGCGGAGCAGGTTCAGCGTCGAAGCGGACTGGTGGTAGGCCTGTTCGAGCCGCGACGGATCGGGCGTGCGTGCCGCGGCGGTGAACGCGATGTCGTTGACGATGTGTCCCCGGAACGCCGGAAGCTCGACGCCGTCGACCGATTCGCTCGCCGAGGACCGTGGCTTGGCGAACTGACCCGCGATGCGCCCGACCTTCACCACCGGCACACCCGCCGAGTAGGTGAGGACCACGGCCATCTGGAGGATGACCTTCAGCTTGTCGCGGATCGCGTCGGCGCGGAACGCCTCGAACGATTCTGCACAGTCACCGGCCTGCAGCAGGAAGGCCTGGCCACGCGCGACCTGGGCGAGTTGCTCGCGCAGTGACCGAGCTTCCCCCGCGAACACCAGGGGGGGCAACGTCGACAGGTGCTTGACGACCGCGTCGAAGGCTCCCGGGTCGGGCCAGTCGGGTTGCTGGCCGGCCGGGTGGTTCCGCCAGGACGTCGGTGTCCAAGCCTGCTCGGTCATCGCATCAGTCTGTCAATCGAGGGCGTCCGCGCAAAGCCCGAAGGCCCAGCCGCACGTCGGCGTGCGCGTGTCAGGCTGCGCTCACCCGACCGTCGGCTTCGGCGCGGACGACCGCGACGGCACGTTTGACCAGACGACGGGCGGCTTCGGCCGTCACGCCCAGCTCCTCGCCGACCTCGCGGTAGCTCCGACGACGGCCGTCGTTGATCCCGAAACGCTGCTCGACGGCGTAACGGGCACGCTGGTCGAGGACGTCCAGCAGATGCGTCGCACCGGCTTCGCGCTCGGACTCCAACATGAGGTCCTCGGGCCCGGGGCGTGTGTCGGCGATGAGGTCGACGAGTTCGTTCGAGTCGTCGTCGCCCACGGTTCGGTCCAGCGACGTCGGCGTCGAGAGACGGTGCAGGTGGGCGTTCTCCTCGTCGAGTTCGTCCGCATCACCGGAAACCTGGCGGAGCGCGGCACGCAGGCCCGCCGAACGGTCACCCGGGAGGCGGACCAGGCTCGCCTTCTGGTCGAGGGCACGTCCGATCGCCTGGCGGATCCAGAACGTCGCGTACGTCGAGAACTTGAATCCCTTGCGCCAGTCGAATTTGTCGACCGCGTGCTCGAGGCCGAGGTTTCCCTCCTGGATCAGATCGAGCAGGTCCATCGACGGCGGGAGCGGGTACCGGCGGGCGACGCTCACGACCAAGCGCAGGTTCGAGCGGATGAAACGGTCCTTGGCGGCAGCGGCAACTCGGACCGCGCGGCGCAACTCGGCGGAGTCCTCGCCCGCGTCGATCCGTGCCCGGGCGGCGACACCCGCTTCGATCTTCTGCGCGAGTTCACGCTCGTCGGCAGCGTCGAGGAGCGCAACGGCTCCGATTTCGTTCAGGTACTGGCCTACCGAATCGCTCATGGTGATTCCTTCAACAATGGTGGTGTCCCCGACATTCCCGTTTCCGGGTGTCGTGGCGGATGTTTTCAACGTTTTGGTCAGTGGCTAGGGTGCAACCGTGTTCGAGCCCTATCTGCTTCCTGAAGTGCCGGTGACGTCGGTCACCGAGTGGATTGCCATCGGAGGAGGGAAGGGCCTCGCACGAGCCCTCGACATCGGCCCGGTCGCGACGATCGACCAGGTCGTGGCGTCGGGGCTGCGGGGCCGTGGAGGTGCCGGATTCCCCGTCGGACTGAAATGGCGATCGCTCCGAGAAACGGCCGCGGGCGGCACCTCGTTCGTCGTGTGCAACGCGTCCGAGGGCGAGCCGGGCACGTTCAAGGACCGCACGCTCCTGCGGCGGAACGCGTACCAGCTCATCGAGGGAGTTGCGATCGCGACGTTTGCCATCGGGGCCGATTCTGCATTCATCGGCCTAAAGGCAAAGTACACGGAGGAACACGAGAACCTCGGCCGAGCCCTCGCCGAGATGGAAGCCGCAGGTTTGACGGCCGGCATCCCGATCACGATCGTGCCCGGACCGGATTCGTACCTGTTCGGTGAAGAGACCGCACTGCTCCAGGCGATCCAAGGCGAGCCCGCTGCACCGCGGCTGTTCCCGCCGTACATCCAGGGCGTGTTCGCGTCGACGCCGAACATCGACTGGTCGGCGATGCCGCGTGCGACCGGTGACCCGCAACTCAGCGATCCTGCACCGACCCTCGTGAACAACGTCGAATCGTTGTCGACCGCCGCGCACGTCATGGCCAAGGGTGCCGACTGGTTCCGTTCGATGGGGACCGAGGCGACGCCGGGGCACGGCATCTGCACGATCGTCGGTGACACGGTGAAGGCCGGTGTCGCCGAAATCGAGATGGGGACGCCGCTGGGCGAGATCATCGATCGCCTCGGAGGTGGGATGCCCGAAGGTCGCCGGATCAAGGCGATCCTGTCGGGTATCTCGAACCCGGTCATGACCGAGGAGTTCCTCGACGTCCCGCTGTGTTTCGATGCGTTCCGGGCGCGCGGGTCCGGCATCGGTTCGTGCGGGTTCATCGTCTACGACGACACGACCGACGCCGTGGAGATCGGCTACACGTGTTCGCACTGGTTGTCGGTCGAGTCGTGTGGCCAGTGCAACGGCTGCAAGGTCGGCACGATGGGGGTCACGGCGCTGCTGAAGAAGATCATGGTCGGCGAAGGTGAATACCGCGACATCGCCGACATCGGGGCCCGGATCATGAAGCTGACCGACGCCAACCGTTGCTTCCTCCCCGAGCAGGACCAGATCGTCGTGTCGAGTCTGCTGCGGACATTCCCACAGGACTTCCTCGATGCGGTCGACGGCAAGCCGGTGAACATCCGCGACGTCATGCCGCCCAAGCTGGTCGACATCGCGGACGGCAAGATGATCCTCGACGAGCACTGGCGCCTCAAGCAGGAGAACTGGGCGTACTCCGACATCGGCACCGCGACCGGCGTCTACCGGACCGAGTAGTCGGCGCATTGTCATTGCAAAGCGGGGATGCCACCCGCGGCGGTCCGGAACGGATCGGAATCTTCGGCGGGACGTTCGACCCTCCGCACATCGAACATCTGCTCGCGGCAGCCGAGGCACGGTCCCAGCTCGGTCTGGACCGGGTGTTGCTCGTCGTCGCCAACCGACCCTGGCAGAAGATCGGTACACGGGTGGTCACCGAAGCGGCCATCCGTCTGGAAATGGTGGAGGCCGCCGTCGAGAGCGTCCGCGGCCTTCAAGCCGGCGATCTGGAGATCCGCCGAGGCGGTGCGTCCTACACGGTCGACACGCTCGTCGAGCTCCGCCGGTCACATCCCGACGCGGAATTGTTCGTGATCGTCGGAGCCGACGTCGAGGCACTGATCCACACCTGGCAGGACGCCGAGCGCGTCCGGAGCCTGGCGACACTCGTCGTCGTCACCCGTGGCGGACAAGGCGGCTCCGCGGGCCCCGAAGACGCGCGGGGTTCGTGGCGGTCGATCCAACGCATCGAGATCCCCCGACTCGACGTGTCCGGAACCGAACTCCGGGAACGGGTGGCTGCCGGCCGGAACGTCGACGTGTTGTGCCCACCGGGCGTTGTCGACGTGATCGAAGGGCGCGGCCTCTATCGTGTTGCCAAGCCATGAGCGACGACGAAGCGACCCCCGCCCCGCCTGACAGCCGCGGCGCGGTCGCGCGCCTCACCGAGGCGCTCGCGGCCGCCCAGGCGACCGCGCGCGACGGGCTCGCCGGGCTCGTCGACGAGGACGTCGCCGTGATCCACGAGCGCACCGGAGGGGTCGGTTCGGGCACCGATCCGGCCACACCGGGAGGCGATGACCGATCTGCCGATCTCGACGGCGGCGGAGACGGGAATCCGGCGCAGGCGCTTCACGACCGCATCGCAGCGTTGCCATCCGTCGACGGCGACGAACCGGTCGAACCGGATGCGCACGTCGAGCCGGACCCCGTGCCTCGGCCGGCCACGGCCCGACCCAGGCGTCTGTGGCCGTTGTACGCGATCATGGCGGTGCTCATCCTGGCGGTCCCCACCCTCGGTTACGTCGGTTGGCACATCACCTCCAAGAGCACCGCCGGTGATGTCGTGAGTGGACGGTCCAAACCCGACGCGCCCGGTTACACGGCGTTGGTCGCGCCGACGCCCGTGCTGTTGGTGATCCACGTCGCCGACGACGGGACACCGCGGGATCTCACGATCCTGGCGCTTTCGGGAGCCGGCGAACACGGCGGCGTGATCCTCGCCGCGCCGGTCGACGTCCGGCTCACCCAACCGAACGCCGGCTCGGGTTCGATGAGCGACATGATCCGTAAGGCCGGCCCGGACCTGGCGTCCAAGATCATCGGTTCCGAACTCGGGCTCGGGTTCACCGACGTGGTGCGGGTCACCGACAGCGAACTCTCGTCGTCGGTCGACCCGGTTGCGCCGTTGCACGTCGACAATCCGGAGGCCGTGACGCTGCCCGACGGGACGTCGCTACGGAGCGGCGACGTGGCACTCACTGCCGCGCAGGTTCCCGGGTATCTCGCGGCCCAGGACCAGGGCCACACGACGAGCGGCATGCTCGACCGCCGGCAACGCCTGTGGAAAGCCTGGGTTGCGGCGATCGCGGCCGCGAAGTCCCCGGCGGCCGTGCCCGGCGAACGCAACGTCGGGCTGGGTCACTACCTCCGGAGCCTTGCCGCCGGATCGGTGCAGAGCGCGGCGTTCCCGCTCGTCCAGCTCCCGGAGGCGGCCGGCGCCCCCATCCTCGGGATCGACCACGCGGCGTCGATGCTGCTGGTAGCCAATTCCGTACCGTTGCCCGTGGGGGCGATGGCCGGTCAGCGCCCGACGGTCGCATTGTTGAACGGGACCGGCCCGGATCCGGCGCCGTCGACGGTGATCCAACGACTCAACCTCGCGGGGGCCCAGATCAACGTGGTGGGGAACGCGAAGAGCTTCGACGTCGCCCGTACCACCTTGACCTACAACGATCCGAAATTCCGATCGGTCGTGGAGGCGATGGCCAAGCAGCTCGGGGTGGGAACGATCAAGTTCGTCGGCGCGACCGACAGCGGCCTGGACGTCTCGATCGTCATGGGGCGTGATCTGATCGACCGACCACCGCCCGCGTTGCCGGCCGTCGATGCGGGAGGCGGTACATGACCGTCGCAGGTGAGCGATCGGACGACGACGAGTTCCACTGGCCCGGTGTCGCGGCCCGGGCCGCCGCGGCGAAGTCGAATGCCGAGACGGTCGTCCTCGACGTCGGGGACCTGGTCGGGATCACGGGGTCGTTCGTGATCACGTCGGCCGACAATCATCGGCTCGTTCGAGCGATCACCGAGGCGGTCGAAGCGGCGGTCTCACAAGCCGGTGGACCCAAGCCGCGACGGATCGAGGGTCTGGACGGATGCACCTGGGTGCTCATGGACTACGGCGATTTCGTCGTGCACGTGTTCGACGAGGACACGCGGGCACGCTACGACCTCGAGCGGCTCTGGCGGGATGCGCCCGTCGTGAACTGGCAGGCCGACGAGGGTCAGGCTGCTGCGCTCACCGACGAGACCTGACCTCGACCGGCGCTCGCCGACGGGCCTCCGGGGCCCGGAACGCCGCCCTTCAGCTCGCGGTCACGCGCCACATCGACGCGGTGCATGCTTCGGTCGTCGTCCAGGAGAGCCCGTTGGTTCTGAGCGTCTCTCCCGTCGCGGTCGTCGCGTCGGGGCCGGGGTCACCGGTGAGCTCGATCGACTCGATCACATAGGTCCGGGTCGCGTCGAGTCCCGGGATTGTGATGTGATCGGGCATCGGCTCGACGTCGGTCTCGCGTGTGGGGAGCCGGTACGCGAAGACCACCGCGTCGAGTCCGTCGGTGTCGACGAATGCGAGTGCGGCCGACGACCCGTACTCGGGTGAGACGAGGCGGATCAGGTTCCCGTGTTGAACCAGCGGGCGGATCAGCCGGTACTGAGCGGAGGCTCTCCGACAAACGTCCCAGTCCTCGTCGCTCAGTGCATCGCGGTTCACGTCGAACCCGAACCGGGCACTCATCGCGACCGCACACGCGAAGGCGACGGGCCGGTCACCCCAACGGGTCACGTGCGCGGCGAGCGCCTCGGTCGGGATGAACGTCGCCGCGTGCCATTGCATCCGCACCCGGTCCACCGGGTCGGTGTTGTCCGACAGCCACACCTCGTGGAACCTGCTCAGGGTCCCCGGGTCGATCCGCCCACCCCCGGACGCGCACAACATGAGCTGGGTCGACGGGTGAGCGGCGACGACGCGGTCCATCGCGGCCCAGGTGGCGCGGACGACATCGACCGGCCAGTTGCCCTGGCGGTCTGCGGGCAGGGCGCCGGATCCCGGTTCGGTGACCATCCGATTCGCGTCCCACTTGACGTAGCTGACCCCGTTGTCGGGCTCGAGGACACCGTCGAGGACGTCGACGACGTGATCGGCCACCTCGGGTCGGCAGAGATCCAATTGCAGTTGGTTGCGTTCGGTACGGCGTTCACGTCCGACCTCTGCCACGACCCAATCCGGATGGTCGTGGTACAGCCGCGACTCGGGATTCACCATCTCGGGCTCGACCCAGATCCCGAACCGGACGCCTGCCGCGGCAGCGTCGCGGCCGACGCCCGACAGACCGTCGGGGAGCTTCGCCCGGTTCGGTTCCCAGTCGCCCAGACCCGCGTTGTCGTCGTTGCGCGGGTACGCGTCGGCGAACCAGCCGTCGTCGAGCAGGAACACCTCACCAGCGACCTGGGCGGTTTCGGCGCAGAATCGTTCGAGGCGTTTCGCATCGAAGTCGAATCCGGTCG
>JAFDWI010000370.1 GCA_018268545.1 Actinomycetota bacterium | reverse complement strand
GAACTGGATGCGGACGAGGTCGAACAGCGATGCGCCATGTGCGAACTCAACGAGCAGGTCGATGTCGCTTTCGGGTGTCTCGTCGCCACGTGCCACCGAACCGAAGATCGCCACCGATCGTCCGTTGTGACGCGTCACGATGGCCTTGATCTCGGAGCGGTGTGCGTCAACCAGGCTTCGTAGAGGGAGCGACGTTTGGCGGGGCATGGCGCCAAGCCGACGTGGCCTTGTTGTCTCATTGCCCGTGGACCGCCGCAATGGACACTCGGGCTCCCATGGCCGTGAGCGTCACGCCGCAAGTCCGACCCCGCCCGCGAGTTGGTCGTCGAAGCTCTTGGCCAGCCGTACCTGCTTCGGCGACAGGTCGAGTTCCTCAGCCACGTCAGTCACACCGCAATCGCCCAACATGCCAACGATTGTGGACACAGGAACCCGCGGGCCTTCGACACAGGGCGATCCCGCCTGAATGGCTGGATCGATCACAATCCCTTCAGACGGCATCTGCCGAGCGCGTCGACAGGCCGTTCACGTAGGCCTGAAATGATCACCGCGTGCAGAGCCTGGTCGACCCGGCGGCGTCGCTCCAAGGATGACGCCGGTGGCTCACCCAACGGTGGATCCCCGACCCCGAAACCCCACCACCACAGGGGACTCATACGTGACACGCCTTCAGCGGCGGCCGCGGCGGCGGAAGAAACCTCGCAACCCGCTGTTGCGCCGGGCTTCGGCCTCGACCTCGGCCAACATCTCCGGGACGGCCGCGTTCACGATGTCCTCGGCCTCGTCGAGCAATTCGGCGATCCCCTCCCCGGCGGGCTCCTCGGGGGTCGGTGGTGCCACGAGCGTGCCGTGCTCCCAGGCCACATCGGCAAGCCGGCGCTCATAGGACCCACAGTCATCCGGGCAACGCCACGGTGCTTCCGGAGCCAGATCGAGCGCGCACTTGCGCACCGTCTCACCATCTGCGTAGGTGCGGGACTGAAAATGCTTGCATTCCTCGCGCATGGGCATGAGGGTCTACTCCGTCGTCTGGTCGACCGGCACGAGCCGCACCGGGCCACTCCGGTAGGGACTCGCGCCGCGTGCATGATCGGTCACGTCGATGATCTCGGTGATCTCCGGCGCGACCCGTCGCACCATCACCTCGACGCCCGCCTCGATCGTCACATTCGACGACGAACAACCCTGGCAGCCGCCGTGCATCGAGATCTTCAACGTGGTGTCCCCGACCTCGACGATCTCGATACGACCGCCGTGGGAGGCGACACGCGGGTTCACCTCGTGTTCGAACAGGTGATCCAGGATCCGGCGCAGCGCGGCGGTATCGCGGGTGGCGCCGTCGACCCATCCGTCGAGGTTCGGCACCGACGCCAGCACGGCGGGCACGCCCGCGTCGGCTTGCGCGCGGATGATCGCCCCAATTCGCTTTCGCAGGTCGCCCCATTCGACGTCGGGGCGGATCGACACCGTCACGACCGTCTCCGCGATCAGCACGTGGGTGACCACCCCGAGGTCGAACAGGTGCTCGGGGAGCGGTGACCCGGCCGCTTCTTCGGGAGACGTGAACGCGTAGGGCCCGTCAGGGTGCACGACCTCGGAGCACACGAACCGGCACGTGTGCGGGTCGGCCTCGGAGACATCCGCCCGGATCCGGACCGGACCGGGCACCGTCACCTCACGCACGCCACGACCCAGGATTCGCCGAAGGCCAACGATGTCGAAGACATCAGACCTCCTCGGACACCGACGAGGCCAGATGCTCGGCGAGCTTGCGCAGGTAGGTGAACGTGTAGATCCCGGTTCCGTGGCCGTCGGACCAGTCGATGATCACCGCATAGGTTCCCACGCTGGTGATCCTACGGGGTGCCACATCCGCAGGCACCGACGCCGGATCCAACAACGCAGCGCCGCTCATCTCCTCGACGCAGTACGCGCACGGGCACGCCAGACGCAGGTCGCGCACATCGATGTCGTCGACACGACCGTCGGACCAACCGATCGTCAGGGTGCGGGCGTCTCGTGCCCGCATCCCCGCCGGCGCTTCCCGTGCGCCTCCGACACCCGGGTCGACCTCGACCCAGTCGGGTGCGCCCTCCCCGGAATCCCACTGCCACTGGAACGGCCGCAGCCCGACCGCGCCCCGACCGTCGATCTGCGCTTCGAGCGCCTCGGCGATCGCGCGGTACGCGAGTCCCGACACCGATTCGGGCGCCGCCGCGACGATCGGCATGCCGCTGTCGCCGGAATCCACGACCGCCGGGTCGAGCGGCAACGAGCCGAGGAACGGCACGCCGAGCTCACGGCTCATGCGCGACCCGCCGCCGTGGGAGAAGATGTCGGTCGATGTGCCACAGTGCGGGCAGGTGAACGTACCCATGTTCTCGACGATGCCCAGGATCGGCACCGACACCTTCTCGAACATGCGCAGTCCCCGCCGGGCGATCTTGAGCGATACGTCCTGGGGAGTGGTGACGATCACCGCCCCGGTGAGCTGTACCGACTGCGCGAGCGTCAACTGGGTGTCCCCGGTACCGGGAGGAAGGTCGAGCACCAGATGATCGAGTTCACCCCATGCGACCTGCGCCAGGAACATCTGCAGGTACTTGGTGACCATCGGCCCCCGCATGATGGCGGGTTCATCGTCCGAACGCAGCAGACCCATCGAAACTGCCTTGAGCCCGTGGACCTCGGTGGGAAGCAGTTTACCCTCGGGCGACGCCTGGGGCGGCTCGCCGAAGGACAGTCCCAACATCCCGGGGATCGAGGGGCCCAGCACATCGGTGTCGACCAGACCGACCCGTCTGCCCGACCGTGCGAGGGCGAGCGCCAGGTTCACCGCGACCGTCGACTTCCCGACCCCGCCTTTGCCGCTCGCGACCGCGATGATGTGCCCGATACCGGGTAGGGGCTCGTTGCGCGGAACGTGGGTGTGCGGCATGGGATCTTCCTTTCGGTGAGCCGGCTCCCCTCGGTTGTCTGGGTTCGTGTCAGGGGGGTGGGCGAAATGGCAGGGGCTGCGCTCGATCAACCTCGAATCACTCGAACTTCGGGAGGAAACCTTGGATATACCCAGCTTTCCTCCCGAAGTTCGAGTGGGGGCGGGGTGGCGTTCGGGGCGATCAGTAGAGGCCGAGTTCGATCTTGGCGGTCTCGGACATCTTCTCCATCCCCCACGGCGGGTCGAACACGATGTTCACGTCGACGGTCGCGACGCCGGGGAGGCGGAGCAACTTGGCTTTGACATCCTCGGCGAGGATGTCGCCCATGCCACAACCCGGCGCGGTCATCGTCATGTCGATGAGGATCCGGTTGCCGCCTGCGTCGGTCGGCTCGGCATCGCACCGGTAGATCAGCCCGAGATCGACGATGTTGATCGGGATCTCCGGGTCGAACACCGTGCGAAGCTGTTCGGTGACGGCATCCATCGAGAACTCACCGTCCGGGTCGGCTCCCTTGTCCTCTTCGGGTTCGCCCAGCAGGTCCTCCAGGCCGAGCCGTCGCAGGTCACGGGCTTCGATCCGGGCGAGGTGGCCGGTCGGGGTCTGGACCGTGATCGACCCACCGAGTGCCTGGGTGACCATGACCTGGTCCCCCGCGTGCAGGATCGCGGTCATGCCGCTCGGGATGAGCGTGACCGCACAGTCGTCGGGAAGTTCGGCGATGGATCGTGACATGGACATGGACAGGAGAACCTCGATGTCGGCGAGTGGGCTACTCGGTGGTGACGGCCGCGGGTGCCGGTTCGTCGTCGTCGATCACCTGGCGAAGCGCCTGCCACGCGAGCGACGCGCACTTGACCCGGGTCGGGAACTTGCTCACGCCACCCAGCGCGGCGAGCTTGCCCAACTCGGCCGGATCGACGGGTTCACCGTCGCCTCCGGCCGTGGTCAGCATCGCGTGGACCCGATCGAACAGCCCGCGGGCGTCGGCGAGTGACGTGTTTGTGACGGCCTCGGTCATCAACGACGCGGATGCCTGTGAGATCGCGCAACCGCTCCCGGTGAATGCGATGCCGACGATCACGCCGTCATCCACGCGAAGGGCGATCTCCAGGTGGTCACCGCACAGCGGATTCTGGCCTTCGATGCGTCGATTCGCATCGGCCAGTTCGCCGAAGTTGCGGGGGTGGCGACCGTGCTCGACGATCACTTCCCGGTACAGCTCGGCCAGGTCGGTCCCGTCGTCGTAGCTCACCGGTCCTCCCGGTCGGCTCCACGGTCGACCGCGTCGGGGTGCAGCCGGGCCGAGACGAGTTCCGCGACGTGATCGTGCAACGGCCCGTCGCCGAGTGTCTCGACGATCTCGGCGACGAACGCGTAGGTCAGCACACGGCGCGCCTCGGCCACACCGATCCCCCGACTCCGCAGGTAGAACAACTGGTCGTCGTCGAGTCGACCCACGGAGGATCCGTGCGTCGCCTTGACG
>JAFDWI010000036.1 GCA_018268545.1 Actinomycetota bacterium | reverse complement strand
TGATCTCCCCGTCGACCGAAAGCGCGGGCGCGCGAGACATCGGTCACGTATCGGCGCGAACCAGGCTAGCAATCTCAACGCGATCGGCACGTTCGAAACGAAACTGAAATGTCGCAGTGCCGATCGCGGCGGTCGCGGCGTGCCGGTACGATCGACACCCGACATCCGACCGCGACGCCTTCGAGGAGCCCACGTGTCCGACCAGCCCGGCACCGTCAACCCGCACCGACTCGACCGTACGGTGGTGCCGACCCGCTACGAGCTGACCCTGGAACCCGACCTGGAGGCGGCCACCTTCGCCGGGACCGTCGACATCGAGGTCGATCTCGTCGAACCGCTCGAACAGATCGTCCTCAACGCCGCCGAGCTGACGATCATCGAGGCCTCGGCGACCTACGCGGACGGCACGACCCGCGCGCTCGACGTCGTCGAGGACACCGCCGCCGAGCGGATCGCCTGCACGCCGATCGACGATCTCGCGCCCGCCGGCCCGGCGACGTTGTCGTTCCGCTTCACCGGGATCCTCAACGACAAGCTGCGGGGCTTCTACCGGTCGACGTTCACCGACTCGACCGGTACGCTCCGGACGCTCGCGACGACGCAGTTCGAGTCGACGGACGCACGTCGGGCGTTCCCCTGCTTCGACGAGCCCGACTTCAAGGCCGTCTTCGCCGTCACGCTCGTCGTCCCCGGTGACCTGCTCGCCATCTCGAACGGCGCCGAGGTCGACCGCTCCGATCTCGGTGACGGTCGGAGCCGGGTGCGATTCGCCGACACGATCGAGATGTCCACGTATCTCGTCGCGTTCGTGGTCGGCCCGCTCGAGGCGACCGAGGCCGTCGACGTCGACGGGGTGCCCTTGCGCGTCGTGCACCCGTTGGGGAAGGCCGCATTGGCCGGCTTCGCCCTCGAGATCGGTGCGTCGGCGCTCCGGACCTTCACCGACTACTACGGGATCCCGTACGCGGGCGACAAGGTCGATCTGGTCGCCATACCCGACTTCGCATTCGGAGCGATGGAGAACCTCGGGTGCATCACGTTCCGCGAAACCGCACTCCTGGTGGACCCCGAGACAGCCACCCAACCCGAACTCGAACGGGTCGCCGACGTCGTCGCCCACGAACTCGCCCACATGTGGTTCGGCGACCTGGTGACGATGGCCTGGTGGAACGGGATCTGGTTGAACGAGGCGTTCGCGACGTTCATGGAGATCTACGCGGTCGACAAGTTCCGCCCCGCGTGGGACCGCTGGTCGACGTTCGCGCTCGGACGATCCGCCGCCTTCGACACCGACGCACTGGCGGCGACACGACCGATCGAATATCCGGTCGGGCCGCCGTCGGACGCCGAGGGCATGTTCGACATCCTCACCTACGAAAAGGGCGGTTCGGTGTTGCGGATGCTCGAGCAACACCTCGGACCCGATGCGTTCCGCGACGGCATCCGGACCTACCTCGCCACCCACGCCTACGGCAACACCGAGACCGGTGACCTCTGGGACGCGCTCGCCGGCGCGACCGGCGCCCCGGTGCGCGACATCGCCGAAGGCTGGATATTCCAGGGCGGGCATCCCCTCGTCGAGGTCCGGCGCGGCGCACGGCCCGGCGAGATCACGCTCACGCAGCGACTCTTCCGGTATCTGCCGGGCAGCGACGACGCCCGGTGGGTCGTCCCCGTCGGAATCCGTTGGGCGGACGCGTCGGGAAGCGTCCACGACATCGACGTCCGCCTCGATGCCCCGTCGAAGACGATCACGCTCGAATCGAACCCGACCTGGGTGCTCGCGAATCGTGGCGCCTCGGGGTTCTTCCGCACCGCCTACGACGAGACGCTGCGATCGGCGTTGGCGTCGGTTGCCGCCACGTCGTTGGATGCGACCGAGCGCTACATGCTCGTCGACGACACCTGGGCAGCCGTCCTCGCCGGCATGACACCGGTCGCGGGCATCGTCGAACTCGTCGGCGAACTTGCCCACGACGACGACCTGGCGGTCTGGCGCCGCATCGCCGGTGTGCTGTCGAACCTCCACCGGGTGGCCGAAGGGAATCCCGGCGCCACCGAAGCGGTGACCGGATTCGTCCGGCGGGTCGTGGGACCGCTCTCGGACCGCCTCGGAGCCGTGGCAGCGCCGGGAGAAGACGACCGGACGACGAACCTGCGCGCCACGGCCTTCGAGCTGCTCGGCTCGCACGGACACGACGCCGCGGTCGTGGCGCGCGCGGATGCGATCGTCGCCCGGGCGATCGCAGGGAACGGCGAGGCCGGTGACGATCCGTCGCTGGTCGACGCCGCGGTACGCGTCGTCGCCGAGGGCCTCGACGGCGCCGGCTTCGACCGGTTCCTCACCGCGTCCGAAGCAGCCGAGACACCCCAGGAGACGTTGCGCTACCTGGGAGCGCTCGCCGACATCCGGGACGGCCGCACGTTCAATCGGTTCCTCGACCTGTTGACCGGCGACCGGGTGCGGACCCAGGACGTCGGGGGTCTGCTGAACCGGGGTCTGACGAACACGGCGAACGCGGCGACAGCGTGGGCGTTCACCGAAGGGAACTGGGACGACCTGTGCAATCGACTCCCGACGAATGCGATCGCACGCATGGTCTCGGGTGTCCGTACGTTCACCGATCCGACATTGGAACGACGGGTCGCCGCGTTCTTCGATTCACATCCCGTTCCGCAGGCCGCGAAGGCGTTCGCGCAGCACACCGAGCGGATGCGGGTGATGGTCGAACTCGCGAGCCGCGAGCGGGAAGCGCTCGCCGCCGCGTTCGGGTCGGTGTGACCTGACCGTGCACGACCGGCCCTTGCCGCCGTCGACACGCCAACCTCTGCGCGCGCCCAGCGCGAAGATGGGCCCGCTCCGCCACGGGACGCAGTTGCTGATCGGTTCGGGGCGCTTCCCGACCCTTTCGGATTGGCGGCAGCGAGCGCGACCCGGGCAGGGACCCACGGCGCGTGGTCTCCGGGTGTTCGCGGTCGAACCGACGGCGGTGCAACTCGACTGGGCCGCGCTGGGACCCGGCGAGGTGTCGTTCCGGTGCGCGGACACCCACGCCGTCGTCGAGGCCGACGGCGGTCCCGGTGTGGTCGAGTTGGACGGTCTGCCCACCGGGCGAGCGTTGACGATCACGGTCGCCGGGGCCGGTGTCCCGCGCACGATCGAGTTGCCGGTCACCACGCCGTCCCCACCTCCGGGCGAGGTGATCGCCCGGATCGCGACGATCAGTGACTCGCACATCGGCGAGTCGACGTTCGGTTATCTCCACACCATCGGCGAACCGCGGAACACTCCACCCGACGAAGCCCACTCGGTGCGAGCGGTGCGCGCGGCGCTGCGCTCGATCGAAGCCTGGGGAGCGGACCGCTTGATCTGCAAGGGCGACATCGTCGACCAGTCCCACCCCGCGCACTGGAAGCGCTTCCTCGGTGCGCTGGGTACGACACCCCTCGCCGTGCACCTGATTCCCGGGAATCACGAGGTGAAGCGTCGCCGATCCGTCGAAGCCGCCGACGCGCTCGCCGGGTCGAAGGTCCACTACACCGACCACCTCGACTCGATCGATCTGGGCGGTGCGTCGCTGGTCCTGGCGAATTCGACGATTGTCGACCACGAACGTGGCCGCCTCGGCGACATCCGCTTCGACCTGCTCGACGCGCTTCGTGCCACCGAGGGCGGGGCACTGGTCGCGATCCATCATCACCTGCGCAACGGCCGCGCGATCAACGCGTGGCCGGTCGGTGTCCCAACGGACGAGGCCGACGCCGTGCTCGACGACATCGTGGCCGTCCACCCTGCGACGATGATCACGAGCGGGCACGTCCACCGGAACCGGCTCCGACGGCACGGGCCGTTGGTGCTCACTTGCGTCGGGTCGGTCAAGGACTATCCGGGCGTCTGGGCCGGGTACGTGTTCCACGAAGGCGGGATCCGCCAGGTGGTCCGGCGCGTCGGTGACCCTTCGGTGCTCGCATGGACCGAACGCACCGGCGACGCGTTGGGTGGCTTCTACCGCTACTGGACGCCGTCCACCCTCGCGAAGCGCTGCCCCGTGGTCACGTGGCCGCGGTGACGGACCCGGTCAAGCGAACACGGCGAGCGCATCGGCGAAGGTGATCCCTTCGGCGATCCGGGGCCGCAAGCCGATCACGTGGCGCGGTCGGTTCATGCCCAGCACGCCGACGAGGCGCCCGGCACGGCCGAACAGCGCGACGAAACGGTGCTCGTCGAGTGAACCGTCCACGACGACCATGTCATCGCCAGGGGCGATCCGACCGGCGAACTGGATCTTCCGGTCGTACTGATCGGACCAGAACCACGGGACCGTCGCCAGGGGTCCGGCATTGGCTGGATCGAGCAACGATCCTGCGGCGTGTTCGCCCGACGCGAAGGCATGATCCCAGTGCTCGACCCGCATGGACTCGTCGAACACCGGGTTCTGCCAACGCAGGACGTCGCCGACGGCGACGATCCCCGGAGCGGCGACACAGCTCGGATCGCACCTGATCCCGTCGTCGATCTTCAGGCCCGAACCTTCCAACCACGACGTGTTCGCGACCGCGCCCACACCGACGACGACGACGGTCGCCTCCGGTGCCGTGCCGTCGTCGAGGCGCACCCTCGAGACGCGCCCGGAGGCGTCGGTGTCGAAACCGGCCACACCGACCCCGGTCCGCACATCGACCCCGGCGCTCCGATGCAGATCGGCGAACACCGCACCGACGGCGGCGCCGAACACCCGCTGCAACGGCACGTCGAGGGGATCGACGAGCGTCACCGCGATGTTGCGGGTGCGACACGTGGCCGCCACCTCGCAACCGACGAAGCCGGCCCCGACCACGACGACCCGTCCGGGACCGGATTCGAGGTCGCGACGCAGCGCGGCCGCGTCGTCGAGGGTTCGCAGTACGTGGATGCCGGGCACGCCCAAGGTGCCGGGAAGCCGGCGCGCCGATGCGCCGCACGCGAGCACGATCCCGTCGCAGCGCAACTCGGACCCGTCGGCGAGACCGATGGTCCGCGAAGCCGCATCCAGGCCGGTGGCCCCGACCCCGAGACGCCAGTCGACGTCGAGGTCCGGCGCGTCGGCACCGGGAAGCGCGAGGCGGTCCGAATCCCACTGACCCGTGAGGAACTGCTTGGAAAGCGGGGGACGGTCATAGGGCCGGAACCGTTCCTCGCCGATCATCACGAGCCGCCCGGTGAACCCACGTGCCCGCAGCGAACCTGCAGCGGCGAGCCCCGCCGTCGAGGCACCGACGACGGCGATGGTCGCGGAGTCGTCCACGGTCAACCGAGCCCGGCGCGGTCGCGTCGCCACGACGGGTGTGCAGGCGTCACTCTTCGATGATCGCGAGCGCCTGTTTCGGGCAGCGGCGAACCGCTTCCTCGATCTTGGCGCGCCGCGACGCATCGGGGTGCTCGTCGATGATGTACATCACGTCGTCGTCACGGATCTCGAACGTCTCGGGATCGATCCCGACACAGATCGCGTTGGACTCGCACAGGTCGTAGTCGACGGTCACCTTCATGTGCACTCCTCGGTGGGTCGTCGCCCACCGGCCCTCGGACGACGTGAAACGTGTTCTTGTCCGACGGACACTACCGCGAGCGGCCCCACCCGACGAACGCCGGTCAATGCACGAGGGCCACGACGAAGCAGAACTGCGCGACGTGATAGGTGCTCATGATCGAGAAGCGGGCGCCCGGCAACGAGCGGACGAACTTGTTCGTCGCGAGGATCCCGTCCGAGGCGAAGAACACCAGCGACCCGACGATCGGCCAAGGTCGCGCGGTGGCGAAGGCCGCGACGACCATCGACGAGATGACCGCCATGTAGGCGACCACCGGCCAGGCGAGCGCCGGTCGGTCACGTCGGACCGCCGACACGATCGGGCGGCCCACCAGCGCGAGCGCGACGATCGCGGCAGCGGCTCCCACTGACGCGCCGGTCCATGATGTGGCCGACAGCACGAACGCGACGATGTACGCGACGTGCGCGACCAGGAAGGAGCCGAGCCCCTCGACGAACCGCTCCCGGGGCAGCATCAGGAACACGTCACCCGCCAGGGAAAAGACGAGTCCGGCGATCACCCATGCCCGAACGGTCGCGTCGACGGGGTCGACGAGGATCGCCGCGACGATCAACGCCACCATCACGCCCGGTTTGGTCACCCATTCGATCCGACGCCGTCCGACGGACACGGCCCACCAGTTCGCGACGGCGCCCACGGCCGCGACTCCGAGGGCAACCGCCGCCGGATCGTTCAACGCCGCAGCAGGCATGCGCGACTCGTTACGTGAACGCGGAGATCCCGGTGATCGCCTCACCCAGCACCAACGTGTGGACCTCGTTGGTGCCTTCGTAGGTGTAGACGGATTCGAGGTTGTTGGCGTGGCGGATCACCGGATACTCCAGGGTGATCCCGTTGGCACCGAGCACCGAGCGTGCCTCGCGCGCGACGGCGAGCGCGCTGCGGACGTTGTCCATCTTGCCGAAGCTGATCTGGGCGGTGGTCGCCTCTCCGGCGTCCTTGCGGCGCCCGATGTGCAGGGCCACCAGACGTGACTTGTTCACCGCGACGGCCATCTCGACGAGCTTGCGTTGCGTGAGCTGGAATCCGGCGATCGGGCGATCGAACTGCACCCGGTCGATCGCGTAGGACCGGGCCGCCTCGTAGCACGCCCGCGCGGCGCCGGTCGCGCCCCACAGGATGCCGTAGCGGGCCTCGTTGAGGCACGACAGTGGACCCCGCATCGACTCGACGCCGGGCAGCCGGTTGGATTCGGGCACCCGCACACCGTCGAGCACCAACTCGCTGGTCACCGAGGCCCGCAGCGACAGCTTCGGTGGCACGGGATTGGCAGTGAATCCGGGCGTGTCGGTGGGAACGATGAACCCGTGGATCGGCCCGCGCCCACCGGAGCTCTCGGGTGCGTCGGCCCGGGCCCACACCACGGCGACATCCGCGATCCCACCGTTGGTGATCCACATCTTGGTGCCGTCGATGATCCAGTCGTCGCCGTCACGACGGGCCCGGGTCCGCATCGAACCGGGGTCCGAACCCGAGTCCGGTTCGGTCAGCCCGAAACAGCCGATCACCTCACCGGCGGCCATCGGGGGCAGCCACTGTCGCTTCTGGTCCTCGGATCCGAACATCCAGATCGGGAACATCGAAAGCGAGCCCTGGACCGAGACGAAGCTCCGGATGCCGCTGTCGCCCGCTTCGAGCTCGGCGCACGCGAGCCCGTAGGCAACCGCACTCGTCCCCGCGCACCCGTAACCGTGCAGGTTCATGCCGAGCAGGCCCAGTTTGCCGAGTTCGAGGCCGAGGCCGTCGGGGATCGTGCCGTGTTCGAACCACGTGGCGATGTCGGGAAGCACGCGGTCGTCCACGAACGCGCGCACCGTGTCGCGGAGCAGCACCTCGGTCTCGTCCAATCCGGCGTCGACCCCGAGGAGGTCGAGTGGGTCATCTCCACCACGACGCGTCCGATGGGACGGATCAGCGGTCGGGTCGAAGGGCTCGGTCGAGGTTCCGGTCATGGGCCGAGTGTACGGGCGCTCGTGCCGCGCCACGGAGCGGATACCGACGCGACGGCGAATCCGTGCGAACCGTGCTGTCTCTGGTGGAGGTGATGGGAGTCGAACCCACGACCTCTTCGATGCGACCGAAGCGCTCTAGCCAGCTGAGCTACACCCCCAGAGGAGTTTCGACGAGCATACTGCCAACCTCGACGAGCCGAGAACCCGCTCCGGCACGGGCTGGTCGACCTGTGACTCGAATCGCACTCAAGTCCGAACCGATTTCGCGCCGATAAGCGGGCATGGAATCACCAGCACGAGCCCCCCGATCCTCGAACCCCGGTCGCCGCCGCCGCCTCGGTGGAGCGATCGCAGCGGCCGTGGTCGCCACCGCCTTCCTCGCCGGCTGCATGAGCAGCGACCAGACCACCGTGTTCAACCAGATCAACAGTGCCCGATCGGCCAACGGGGTCGCGGCACTGACGGCCTTCTCCCCGGCGCAGAACAAGGCCCAGGCCTGGGCGCAGTACCTGGCCCAGCAGGGTTCGCTGTCCCACAGCAACCTCCCCGACGGGTACTCCGGTGTGCAGTGGTGCCAACTGGGCGAGAACGTCGGGATGGGTCCGGACCTCGCGTCGATCCAGACCGCGTTCATGAACTCCCCCGGTCACCGGGCCAACATCCTCAACCCGGTCTACAACAACGTGGGGACCGGTGTGGTCCAGGCATCGAACGGGTACTACTTCGTCGTGCAGGAATTCGTCGACGCCTGCTGAGCACGGCGTTCGTCGATCTGCCAACGTCACCTTCGCCCGGTCCACGGACCGGGCGAAGTTCATTTTTCGCCGATGCCAATTGTTCCACGGTGCTGCCGGTGCCTCGGGTGTCGATCACCCGCGTACGACCCGTGATCGCTCGTCACACGGCCCGGTCTGTGGACGCGACGATTCGGTCCCACCTGGTCCGACCATGTGGTGACCGGCATGACGGGCTCGACCGGCCCGACCGGCTTCAGCGTGGTTGCACCGAGACGAGCCGTGTCGCAGCCGGGGCACTCGCCGGCATCCGGCGTGCCGCGGCGATCGGGCGCACCTTGGCACGCTGTTCGAGGACCAGACGTTGACGGCGAACGAGCAAACCGATGTACCCGCCGGTCGCCACCGCACCGACCGCGACGATCGCCAGGATCGCCGGCCCGGGGCTGATCAGGGCGAGCACCGACGCGCCCGCGGTGAACACGACCAACGCCGTCAACACGTCGCGGCGACGACGGCGAGCCACGTCGCATGCGATCGTCCCGGGCGGCGGCACGGCCGTCCCGGCCCGTCGCATCGTCCGGCGGCCCGACTGTTGCGTGCGCTGCAAGGTGGACAACTGGGAGTGGAAGGCCGAGACACTGTCGGTCCGACGGGCGCCCATCCGCTCACGCGCGTAGCCGCCGAGTACGACGACCCACACGATGGCCAGAACTCCCAGAACCACGAATGTCACGCTCCGTGCCTGCCTTTGACAACGTCGTGACCGTAGTTCCACCGCACGTGTCGAGTGGTGGATACCCGGTCGGATCTTCGAGAACGTGCGCTGATGGACACCGCACGGCCACGGACCGAGAACGTCGGGGATTCGATGACGACGCGTTTCGTGGTTGTTACGGTTCTACTACGGCGTCGTAATCTTCGCCAGTCGCATCGCGCCGGTACGGGCCGGATGCTCCCCCGGCGGACTCCCACAGCGAGACCTCGTCGATGGTCATCGAACGGTCGGCGGACTTGCACATGTCATAGATCGACAGGCACGCCACGGTGCAGGCGACCATCGCCTCCATCGCGACGCCTGTCCGATCGACGGTGTCGACCTGGGTCTCGACCTCGATCCAGGTGTCCTCGATCCGGAAGTTGACCGAGACCGAACCGACGAGCACCGGATGGCACATCGGCAGCAGGTCCGACGCTCGCTTCGCGGCCTGGATCCCGGCGACCCGGGCGACCGCCAACACGTCCCCCTTGGCGACCGCACCTCGTGCGACCAGCGACGTCGTCTCCGGCGTCATGTGGACGCGCCCACGGGCGACGGCCCGTCGGTGCGTGACCTCCTTGACGCCGCTGTCCGACGCTCGGGTTCGTGCGAGCGGGTCGAGGAACCGACGCTCCGCCGTCATGTGCGATCCGCCCCGGCGGCCGACAGGGTGCCACCTCGTCGGGCCATGAGGTCCTCGAGGAACGCCGCGAACGGGCCGCCCAGGTCGTCGCGCTGCAACGCCAACTCGACGGTCGCCCGGAGGTAGTCCAGCTTCGATCCGATGTCGTAACGACCGTCGTCGAACACATAGCCGTTCACCGGTCCCGTGTCGAGGAGGAGCGCGATCGCGTCGGTCAGTTGGATCTCACCGCCGACGCCGGGACGCACTTCGTCGAGCGCCGCGAAGATCTCGGGGGTGAACACGTACCGGCCCATCACGGCCATCGTCGAGGGGGCCTCGGCCGGGTGGGGCTTCTCGACGATACCCCGGACCGCCACCACACGTGGCCGGCCGGTTCCCTCATCGGGGTCGTCGACGTCGGCACACCCGTAGGACCCGATGTCGGCCCGGGGAACGTCGCGGAGCGCGACCACCGGCGAGCCGTGGGTCTCGTGCGCTGCGATCATCGCCTTGAGCACCCGGGACTCGTCGACCATCAGGTCGTCGCCGAGCATGACGGCGAACGGTCGGTCACCGACGTGTTTGCGAGCCACCGACACGGCGTGCCCCAACCCGAGGGGTTCACCTTGGCGCACGTAGTGGATGTCGGCCAGGTCCGCGAGGTCGCGGACCGTCGTGAGCATCTTCTCCTTCCCCTTTGTCTCGAGGAAGTACTCCAGTTCGAACTGTCGGTCGAAGTGGTCCTCGATGCTGCGCTTCCCTCGCCCGGTGATGATCAGGATGTCGTCGATGCCCGCTCGCACGGCCTCTTCGACGACGTACTGGATCGCGGGCTTGTCGACGACCGGCAGCATCTCCTTGGGCTGTGCCTTGGTTGCAGGCAGGAAGCGGGTCCCCAGGCCCGCGGCAGGGATCACCGCACAGCTCACGACCTGGGTCACCTGGGAAGCTCCTTGTTCGAACCATCGTTGCGGCGCGAACTGGTGCGTCGTCGCGTCACGGGCCGAGCCATGCTATCGGGGAACGGTGCACGGGCCGGGTTCGGGGTTTCGCGGACAGGTCGATATGCTGGCAGTCGACGTTGTCGAGTGCCAGCAGCGCGCCATCCGCAGATGATGGCGATCCGCAGCGGGATCGACGTGCGTCACGGGAGCCGGGCAGGTCCGGCCATTGCGATCGTCCGAGGTTCGAACATGCCGACCTATGAATACCGATGCACCGACTGCGGCCACACCTTCGACATCGTGCAGGCCTTCACCGACGAGACCTTGACCGAGTGTCCCGAATGCGGCGGCCACCTCAAGAAGCTGTTCGGCAACGTCGGGATCTCGTTCCGAGGATCAGGCTTCTACGTGAACGATTCGGGCAGCGCGAAGAAGTCGAGCTCGGCCTCCGGCGGTTCGGATTCGTCCACCACCAAGACCTCGGCGGATTCGACGACCTCGACGAAGGACACGACGTCGGCGAGCAAGCCGGAATCCGCGAAGGCCGCTGCCACCACGGACTGACGCCCACCCAGGCGCCGACGAAGCTCTGCGGAAACTCCAAGGAACGCGCAAGGCGCCACTGAGATCCTCCGGGCAAGATGCCCGCCATGACCCCGGCGCCCGTAGCGACCCGTTCGGTAACGGACGGTACCCGCCGGCGTGACGCGGCGCTCCGCGACGACGCGACCGACCCGGGTCCCGGGGTCGACATCGTCGTCCCCGTGCATGACGCCGAACGGACACTCGTCGCGTCGATCGACCGACTTCGAACCTATCTCGAGCGGGAATTCCCCATTCCCTGGACCGTCACGATCGTCGACAATGCGAGCACCGACGCCACGTGGCTGCTCGCCC
>JAFDWI010000369.1 GCA_018268545.1 Actinomycetota bacterium | reverse complement strand
TCTGAGCCACGGCTCCACGCACCGGCGACGCGCCCGCCGATCGACGCCGGTGGCCACGTGACGCCGGCGTCATGTCGGCCTCACGTCGGATCAGACGCCCGGGTCATCCAGGCGCCCCCGGCGTTCGACCGATCCGACGGCCAGACGGAGATCCTCGGGATCGACCAGATCTGCAGCGAGTTCGCCCAGCGGCGCGAGCACGAAGCGACGCTCACGCATGCGCGGGTGCGGCACCGTCAACTCCGGGTCGTCGATGGTGACCCCGTCGATCCAGAGCACGTCGACGTCGAGCGTGCGTGGCCCCCAACGCTCCTCGCGAACCCGTCCGGCGGCTGCTTCCAGACGATGACACACCGCCAGCAACTCGTGCGGGCCGAGGTCGGTGTCGAGTTCGACGACCAGGTTCAGGAACGACCCCTGACCGCCCGGGCCACCGACCGGTTCGGTTTCGTACACGTCGGACACCGCGACGACCGACGCCCCCAACAACTCGATCGCCTCGGCCAGGTAACGACGACGGTCACCGAGGTTCGACCCGAGCCCCAGGAAGGCCCGCGTCACCGCCGCGCCTCGGCCGCACCATCGGGGGCCGTCACACGACCCGCAGCGTCGCCGCGCCGCGGGCGGGTGATCCGCACGCCCGATGTCGCCAACATCTGGGGAACGGGCGGCCGCAGCTTGCGTACCCCGACGGTCACCGACTCCAGCGGGGTTCCGGCGCCCGCACCGACTTCGAGCACCGCCGACGCGATCAGCTCGGCGAGATGCTCCAGCAACTGCGGCGCAACCGACGCGCACACCCCTTCGACCGCGTCGCACACTGCCCCGTAGTCGACGGTGTCGGCCAACGCGTCGGACGCGCCCGCGGTGGCCAGGTCGACCTCGAGGTCGAGGTCGACCTCGAGGGGCTGGTCGCGGGTGCGTTCCTCGGGCAGGACGCCACACCGGGCGCGCACCTGCAACCCGCGTAGCTCGATCCGGTCGGTGGTCATGCAGTCGCAGTCGGCAGATCGCCCGCGCCGTCAGGCAATGTGGCGCTCGGCAGGTGTGCCGCAACATCGACGAGCTCACGGCCGTATGGACCCAACTGGCGTTTCACCATCCGTTCCACGAGCGTCACCGCGTCCGGACCGTGGGGAATCATGCCCGACCAAACCAGATAGCCGGTCACCAGACCGCAGACCACGTCGTCGAGGTTGTCGGCGTGGATCAGCAGCTTCTCACCGGCTGTCAACATGTCCCGCAGCTCCGGGTAGAAGCGCCCCAGGTACTCGGCCGGCTCCTCGGTGTTCTCGAACCCGCGGTGGCGCCACGTGACGCCCAACTCGTCGTAGTTGTGCAGGTTGTGCGCGGCCGGGATCAGCGAGATCACGCAACTGAATCCCTGTTCGCGAATCCAGATGATCTCCTCTTGGCGACGCACCCGGCGATGGTTCGTGCCGTAGCCACCGGGGCGTTCAGAGATCGCGAGGCGGTCCTTCATGATCCACGAAAAGTTCCGTGGTGGGATTCCCTGTGCCCATTTACCTTTGGCTGCCATGTGCTCCGCACTTCTCCTCGGGGTTCCACGGCGCCGCCCGACGTCCGGTCGCCCGAATCAGGGCGTTTCGGCGTCGACACCGATCCGGTCATCCAGTGTACGGACCTCGTCAAATCGAGGAGCGGTCGACACGGGGTTTTCGACCCGGTCGAGGTTCCCCCGACGTCGCGCGACGTGTAGTTTGACGGCCGCCCGGCTCACAGGGGAACCGGGTCCACACGACTTCGATGCTTGGGGCGCTCGATGACGACATCCGGCGACGACGACACCGGCCCGTTGGAACACGGCGCATCGGGCGAACCGGGTGGAGCGTTGGACGACCTGGTCGTCGCCGACCTTTCCGACCGCGTCGCCGGGCAGCACGCGGGCCGGATGTTCGCGGCCTTCGGCGCATCCGTCACGCTCGTCGAACGCCCCGGCGGTTCCACGACGCGGTCGCTCGCCCCGTTGCGCAGCACGGCCGGCCGCTCGTGGTCGCTGCTGTTCGAGCACCTCAACGGCGCGAAGGGCTCGATGGAACGCACCGCGACCGGCGAGCCACCCGACCCCGAGATCGCCGCACTCGTCGCCCGTGCCGATGTCGTGATCCGCGACGCGGGCGACGACGCGCTCGCTGCCATCGGCACGCCTGTCGGGCCTCGCACGGTGCAGTGCGTGATCGGCGACTTCCCCACCGATGGCCCCTACTCCGACTGGCGTGGCGACGAGATGATCCACACCGCTCTGTGCGGGACCATGTACCAGACCGGTGCGCACGATTCGTTCCCGCTGTACGGCGTGGGACATCGCGCCGAGTACGCGGCAGGCACCACGGCGTTCGTCTCGGCACTGGTCGCCCTTTACGAACGTGACGCGTCCGGGCTCGGCCAGACCACGACGACCACCCTGTTCGAGTCGCTCGCCGCGATGGCCGAGAACACCGTCACCCTGTACGGCTACAGCCGCACGCAACCGCCCCGGCGCCCCTCGGATCTGCTCGGCACGATCCGATGTGCGGACGGCTGGGTCGTGATCTTCGCACTGACCGGATGGGAAGAGCTCTGTGAGATCTTCGGTGCGCCCGGGCTGGTCCACGATCCACGGTTCGAACGGTCACGTGACCGGGTCGGCAACTGGGCGGCAGCGGTCGACCTGCTGA
>JAFDWI010000368.1 GCA_018268545.1 Actinomycetota bacterium | reverse complement strand
CGGTGGTCGCGGCGTGCCGGATCGCGTCGCGGTAGCGGCGCAAGGGGTAGGTCGCGGAGACGAGGCGTTCCAGGCCGGCGTCGGACACCAGCTCGATCGCTTCGGCGAAGTCGGCGCGGGTGTACCCGTAGCACCCGCGTAGGACGGTCTCGCGGTGCCACAACGACGTCAGGTCGACCTCGACATGCCCGGGCATCCCGACCATCACGATCGTCCCACCCGGCGCCACGATCGACAACGCCTGTTCGATCGATGCCGCACTTCCCACACAGTCGGCGACGACATCGAACCCGCCGGTGAGCTGTCTGGCGCCGAGGACGAACGAGCCGGACGCGGATCGGACCGCACGGGTCAGCTCCGACGGCGCCACGACGCGATCAGCGCCGAGCTCGCGGGCGAAGGCCTGCTGGACGGGGTACTTCGCAGTGGCGAGCACACCCTCGGGGGCGGCCTCGAGACGGGCGAGCGCCGCGATCAGTCCGATGCCGAGGGTCCCGGTGCCGATGACGGCGATCCGGGCAGGTTCGAGCGCGGCGACGACGTGCGCCGCGTGGACCGAGCATGCCATCGGCTCGACGAGTACGGCGCCTTCGTCGGAGAGCGAGTCCGGCACGTCGATCAGCTGGCTCGGGTGCGCGACCAGTCGGGTCGACCATCCGCCACCGGTTTCCGAGCAGTAGCCGGTCTGCAACCCGGGCGCGAGGTGCCCGAATGCGATCCGTTCGCAGTGGTTGGTCCGGCCTGCGGTACACGACGGGCACTTCGGTTCGATCCCGCGTACCGTGCAGTCGAGGATCGGCACGAGCACCGCTCGGCGATCGTCGGCGAGGTCGCCGACGACCTCGTGGCCGGGGGTGAACGGAAAGGAGACGATCGGTTCGAAGTAGCCCGAAGCGTGACCGTCGATCGTGGCGAGGTCCGAGCCGCAGATTCCGGCGAGCCGGGGGCGCAGTTCGAGCCAGTCGGCGGCGGGCGGTTGCGGCGGGTCGATGTCGACGAGTTCGAGGGGCCCCGATCGGGCGCCACTGCCCGCGGACAGGCCCGAGGTGACACGGGCCGCGGCGTAGCGGGGAACATCGCGTGAGAACCGGAGTGCCTTCATCGACGGCCCTTCGATCCACGTTGTGTCGCGCCGCGGTCACTCGACGCGACCAGTGGCTCGCCCATGCGGGCCGCGGCGCGAGCGAGCAACGTCTCGCCCCGTCGCCCGTGGGGCGGCGCGATGGGGAGCCTCGGGGCGCCCGAACCCGAGGAGGTGTCCCAGTGCTCCACCAGCCAGCCCCGCTTTCGGGCCAGGGCGGCAAGGCGGGCCTCGGGGTTCACCGCGACGGGGAATCCGACCGCTTCGAGCATCGACAGGTCGCTGGTCGCATCGGCGTACGCGATCGCTTCGGCAGGGTCGAAGCCGTTCGCGGCCGCGTAGTCGTACAGTGCCTGGGCACGACTCTCACCGGTCGGGGGGACCGCGGTGAGCCGACCGGTGTAGCGCTCGACCCCGTCGGCATCGACGGTCGTGGACATCCGGGTGCACACGATGTCGTCGAACAGCGGCGCCAGTGGCGCGACGACGAAGTCCATCGCCCCGGTGATCAGGACGGTGCGGTGGCCGAGCCGGCGATGCTCGCGCACGCGTCGCAGTGCCGCCGGATACGCGTTGGCCATCAGCAGCCGGTTGAAGTGCTCGACCGTGTCGGCATCGAGTTGGGCGACCGGGGCGTCCTCGTAGCGGCGGTAGAAGCTGCGGAGGAAGTCGGACCGGTCGCGCCGGTCCATGCGCAGCAGCCCGGGTGCATCGACGAGCAGACGTGAGACGAAGCGGGCCTTCTCGGCTCGGGGGAGGCGCCGGGTCGCCAGCCAGGCATACGTGGTGACCACGTTGGACGCCAGGATCGTGTGCTCCAGATCGAACGCGGCGAAGTGCCGATCCGGTGAAAGCACCTGCGAGCGGAGACGATCGGCGCGAGCACGGGGGTCCTTGCGTTTACCCGAGGTGTTGACGCGGGCGTGCTCGATGATCGACGGCAGGTGGATCTCGGTGGCGTAGCGATCCCAGTCGATGGCCCGCGGATCGAAGGCGAACGCTTCCCGGTCGGCCTGGTCGAGGGAGTCCCACAACGCGAGGAGCCGGTCGACGCCGTACACGGCCTCGCATTCGGTGTAGGCGCCGTACAGTTCGACGTAGGTCGCGGCACGGGTCACCTCGTCGTGGCGCTCGGACAGCGTGTCGGCGATGTCGACCTGTCGGCCGCGCAACGGCAACGCATTGAGGGTCTTACCCGCAACATCCAACACAGTCTGCGCCCGGCTGAGTTGGCTCTGGACCCGACCTCGGCCCGGGAAGGACCATTCGGGAACCTGGATCGGTTGACCCTTCGCGTCGTACAGCGGATGCTCGGTGAACCAGCCCTGCACCAGGTCGACGAGACGTTGATAGCCGAGGGGGTTCGCGCTGCCCGAGGCGACCTGGTAGATCGCGGGCACCGGCAGGTCACGTTCGGGCCCGTGCGCGGCGACGGCACAGATGGCGG
>JAFDWI010000367.1 GCA_018268545.1 Actinomycetota bacterium | reverse complement strand
GAGCGACCCGACACCCGGCGGACGATCTCACCCAACAGGAACCCCTGGGTGATGAGGTGGTAGCCGGACCCGTCGCCGGGTGTCCACCACGGTGCCTGGGCCGCGAGGCCCGCGCACACCCGATCCCAGTCGTACAACTCGGTCGCCGTGATCGCCGGATCGAATCCGCTCAGCCCGGCGGTGTGACTCATCACCTGGGCGACGGTGATGTCGACCTTGCCGTTCACGGCGAACTCCGGCCAGTACGCGGCGACCGGTGCTTCGGGATCGACCATGCCGCGGTCGACGAGGATCAGCATGCAGACGAACGTCATCGTCTTGGTGATCGAATACACGTTCACGATCGTGTCCTCGGCCCATGCCCGGCCGCCTTCGTCGGCATCGCCGGCCCACAGATCCACCACGGCTCGACCGTGGTGGATCACCGCGACGGACGCGCCGAGTTCTTCGCCTCGGGCGAAGTTCCCGGCGAACGCGTCGCGCACCGACTCGAAGCCGTCCTCACAGAACCCGTGGATCTCCATGGGTGGGGAGGTTAGATGGCGGAGGTCGAGCAGCGGTGCCGATTCGCGACCCGGTACCATCGGCGCCATGACGAAGACAGCGATGGTCGCGCACCTGGTGGCAATTCCCGACTTGGCCGACGAGGTCGAGACGATCCTCCGCAGGTTGGTCGACAGCACGGCCGATGAGGCCGGGACCGAGATGTACGTGTTGACCCGTGATGCGAACCAGGCTGACTCGTTCTGGTTCTTCGAGCTCTACGCCGACGACGAGGCGCTCGCCGTGCACGGTGGCAGTGCCGCGATGGTCGACGCGATGGTCGGCCTGGACGGCAAGCTCGCCGAGGCCCCGATGTTGACGGTCGTGCAACCGATGGCCGCCAAGGGCATCGACCTTTGACGTATCTGGACCGGATCCTCACCGCACACCGTGCGACCGCTGCTGCTGACCGGCGGTCGGTCGACGAATTGTTCGCGCGAGCGGGCACGGCGGACGCGCCCCGACCGTTCGCCACGGCGCTTCGTTCGGCCGCCGGGCTCGGCGTCATCGCCGAGATCAAACGGCGGTCGCCGTCGAAGGGTGATCTGCATCCGGGCCTCGATCCCGCCGAGTTGGCGGCCACCTACGCCGATGGCGGAGCGGCGTGTCTGTCGGTCCTCACCGATGTCGACTTCTTCGGTGGATCCCCCGACGACCTTGCAGCAGCCCGCGCCGCGGTGAGAATCCCGGTGTTGCGCAAGGACTTCACGGTGTGCGCCGCCGATGTCTGCGATGCCCGGATCATGGGGGCCGACGCGGTCCTGTTGATCGTCGCGGCACTCGACGACGCCGAGTTGGCCGAACTGCACGCGCTGGTCGGCGAACTCGGGATGGATGCCCTCGTCGAGACCCACGACGAGGCCGAGGTCGAACGCGCCTTGGCGGTGGGCGCATCGCTCATCGGGGTGAACCAGCGTGACCTGGCCACCTTCGAGGTCGACACCGATCGTGCGGTCCGGGTCGCCGCGGTGATCCCGACCCATGTCGTGCGCGTCGCCGAGTCGGGGATCCGTGGAGTCGACGACGCGACCCGGCTCGCCGACGCCGGGTACGACGCCGTGCTCGTCGGTGAATCGGTCGTGACCGCGCCGGACCCTCGAGGTGCGGTAGCCGCGCTCGCCGGGGTCGACCGCGCGCGACGGGTCACGTCGTAGTCTGCTGAGGTGTTCGTCAAGGTCTGCGGAATCACCAGTGAGGACGATGCGCTGCTGGCGGTCGCCATGGGAGCCGACGCCGTGGGGTTCATCTTCGCGCCGTCTCGGCGCCGGATCGCCGTGGCACGGGCGCGCGACATCGTCGCTCGGCTCCCACGTGAGGTGATCACCGTCGGGGTGTTCCAGGACGAGACGCCCGCTCGGGTGGTCGAAACGGTCAACGCAGCGGGGCTTCGAGCCGCGCAGTTGCACGGCCACGAGTCCCCGGACATGACCCGCTGGGTCCGCGAACGCGTTGGGCTCGTCATCAAGGCGTTCCCCGGAGGGTCCCCGGCGATCGACGGATGGGACACCTACGGGGCCGACGTGTTGATGATCGACGCCCCCAACCCGGGGAGCGGGGAGATCTTCGACTGGTCGCTCGCAGAGGACGCTCCCAAGGGGGCACGGGTGTTGCTCGCGGGCGGGCTCACACCCGAGAACGTCACCTCGGCGATCGAGAAGGTGCGGCCGTGGGGCGTCGACGCCGCGAGCGGCCTGGAAACCGAAGCCGGGCCGCCCGGGCGAAAGGACCCGGTGAAGGTGCGCCGGTTCGTCGCGGCCGCGCGGGCGGCCGAGCCTCCGGGCTTCCGGAGCGAATCGGACTCTCCGTATGACTGGACGAGTGAGTGACCGCTGATCGGTGGACGATGGGACGACCATCCGCGGACGGCCGTTTCGGCGAGTTCGGTGGAAGGTTCGTCCCCGAGACGCTGATGCCCGCGTGCCTCGAACTCGAGGCCGCGTTCGACGACGCGTGGGCCGACCCGGAATTCCGTGCCGAAATGGACGGGTGGCTGCGTGACTACGCCGGACGCCCCTCGTTGCTCACCCGTGCGCGTCGCCTGTCCGACGAGCTCGGGTGCCGGATCCTGCTCAAGCGCGAGGACCTGAACCACACGGGCAGTCACAAGATCAACAACGTCCTCGGTCAGGCCCTCCTCGCCCGACGCATGGGCAAGAGGCGCCTCGTCGCCGAGACCGGGGCGGGCCAGCACGGCGTGGCCACCGCGACCGTCGCCGCGTTGTTCGACCTGGAGTGCGTGGTGTACATGGGTGAGGTCGACATGGCACGGCAGGCGCTCAACGTGTTCCGCATGGAACTGCTCGGCGCCGAGGTCCGCCCCGCGCGCACCGGGAGCCGGACCCTCAAGGATGCCGTGAACGAAGCCCTGCGCGACTGGGTCGCGACCGTGGCGAGCACGCACTATCTGATCGGTTCGGTGATGGGCCCCCATCCGTACCCGTGGATGGTGCGTGAGTTCCATCGTGTGATCGGTGACGAGGCACGCGAGCAGTGCCGGGCATCGATCGGCACCGACCCCGACGTCGTCGTCGCCTGCGTGGGCGGTGGGTCGAACGCGGCCGGGATCTTCGCCGGGTTCGCCGAGACCGACGCCGAACTCGTCGGCGTCGAGCCCGCCGGGGGAGCGGCGATCGGGCGTGGCGTGCCCGGCATGGTGCATGGGATGTACTCGTATCTGCTCCAGGACGAACACGGCCAGGTGCTCGAAGCCGAATCGATCTCGGCGGGCCTGGACTATCCCGGGATCGGCCCCGAACACGCGCATCTCGCCGCCACCCGTCGTGCCCGTTACGAACCCGTGACCGACGCCGAGGTGCTCGACGCCTTCCAGCTCCTGTCACGCACCGAGGGGATCATCCCTGCATTGGAATCCGCGCATGCGCTCGCGTGGGTGAGCCGGGAGCGAGCGGCACTGGCCGGAAAGACCGTGATCGTGAACCTCTCGGGCCGCGGCGACAAGGACGTCGCCCAGGTCGCCGACATCCTCGGAGCGGGCGATGGCTGATCCACGCGGTGTCGTCGTCGGCACCACGCTCATGGCCCATCGCGACGCCGGGCGGAAGCTCGTGATGCCCTTCGTGACCGGGCAGCTCCGAGGAGACTGGCTCGACGTGCTCGCCGCGTACGTCGACGCGGGCGCCGATGGTGTCGAGATCGGAATTCCGTTCTCGGACCCGGTGATGGACGGCACCACGATCCAGGCGGCCTCCGAGGTTGCGCTGGGACGTGGCGCGACGCCGCTCGGGATCCTGGACGATCTGGCCCAGATCGATTGGCCGATCCCGCTGGTTGTGATGACGTACTACAACCTCGTCCACCGCGTCGGTGTCGAGCGGTTCGCGGCGGAGATGGCCGGCGCGGGGGTGCGCGGGATCATCCTCCCCGATGTGCCGATCGAGGAGCTCGGCCTGTGGTGGGAGGCCGCTGCCGCACACCGGATCGAGACGATCGGACTCGTCGGGCCGGTCACGCCCGACGACCGGCTGCAGCGGGTGTGTAGCGCAGCGTCGGGTTTCATCTACGGCGTCAACTTCATGGGCGTCACCGGTGAACGATCCGATGTGTCCGCCGACTCCGCCGTGCTCGCGGGTCGGATCGGAGCGGCAACCGACCTTCCCGCGGTGATGGGGTTCGGGATCGCGACCCCGGATCAAGCAGCCACGATCGCACGGACGTCCGACGGGGTGATCGTCGCGTCTGCGATCATGCGTCGGTTGCTCGAAGGCGGCTCCGCATCCGATGCCGGCGCGTTCGTGCAGGAGTTGCGCACCGCGGTCGATTCGCTCGATTGACATTCGCCATCGGGGGCAACGGCTCGCCGGACCGGTCGGCCGGCGGACCCGTTGCAGCCGGAGGGTGCTGCGTCAAGGTCGCGCTGTCGTCG
>JAFDWI010000366.1 GCA_018268545.1 Actinomycetota bacterium | reverse complement strand
TCGAAGAAATGGTCGAGCGGTGGCTCCAGGCCAACCGGGACGCCGAAGCGGCCGGCGACTGGAAGCCGATGGCCGAGCTGTACACCGTCGATGCCACGTACGGTTGGAACTACGGGCCCGACACCGACTTCATGGCCGTGGGCCGCGACGAGATCCGCGACATCGCGCTCGGATCCGAGATGGGTGGCCTCGACGGCTGGCAGTATCCGTACCAGGAGATCGTCATCGACGAGGTGAAGGGTCACGTCATCGGCTTCTGGAAACAGGTTGCCGACGCACCCCGACCGGGTGGTGGCCGCTATGAGGTCGCGGGCATCGGCGGGAGTTGGTTCCGTTACGGGGGGAACTTCCAGTGGTCGTGGCAGCGTGACTGGTTCGACTTCGGGAACGCCGCGGCGCTGTTCATGGAGATGCTCGCCGACGGGACGTTGTCCGACGGGATGGCCGCCAGGATGCATCGCCCGATGGGGCGTGGCGCGCCCGGACAGTATCCCGTCCACGAAGCCCCTGTCGGGCTGTGGGACATCTCGTGAGCACCGCCGACCACCCGTTCCCGACGGTCGACGAATCGCTCGAGGTGTTGGGCGACCCGGCCGTCCTGTTGATCGACGGGGCGCTCGAACCGGCGACCGGTGGCGCGACCTTCGAGACGATCGATCCTGCGACCGAACGGCCACTGGGCGTGGCCGCAGACGGCACCGCCGCCGACATGGACGCGGCCATCGCTGCCGCCCGGCGGGCCTTCGACACCGACGTCGAGCACTGGACGACTGACCCGGTGTTCCGGGCGCATTGTCTGCGCCAGTTGCGTGACGCGCTCCAGTCGCACGCCGCGGAGTTGCGAGAACTGACGATCGCAGAGGTCGGGGCGCCACGGTTCTTCACCACCGGCGCGCAACTGGACGCGCCGGTCGCCGACCTGGGTTTCTTCGCCGATCTCGCCGAGCAATTCGACGCCTGGCAGACCGATCTGGGCACGGCCGCACCGATGGGTGTGAAGTCACACCGCTGGGTCGTGCGCGAGCCCGCCGGTGTCGTCGGTGCGATCACGCCGTGGAACTTCCCCCACCAGATCAACCTGGCCAAGATCGGCCCGGCGCTCGCCGCGGGATGCACCGTGGTCGTGAAGGCCGCGCCCGACACGCCGTGGGCAGCGTCGCTGTTGGGACGGATCGCGGCAACCGAAACCGACCTTCCTGCCGGCGTGCTGAACACCATCACCTCCACCGACCACGCCTTGGGCGCGCAACTCGGCGCGGACCCTCGGGTGGATGTCGTGTCGTTCACTGGTTCGACCGAGACGGGGCGCAAGGTCATGGCGGGCGCCGCACAGAACCTCACCAAGGTGTTCCTGGAGTTGGGGGGCAAGTCCGCGTTCGTCGTGCTCGACGATGCCGACCCGTCGACGGCCGCGTCGCTCGCCGCGTTCAACGTGTGCGCACACGCCGGTCAGGGATGTGCGATCACCACCCGACTGGTGGTTCCCCGCGCCCGCCATGACGAGATCGCGGAGGCTGCCGCGGCCACGATGGCCGCTCTGGGCGCGAACGACCCGCACGACCCCGGCACCTTCTGCGGTCCGGTGATCTCCGCCAGGCAGCGGGATCGGATCGAGGGATACCTGGACCTGGCGAGCGCCGAGGGCGCCACGTTCCTCACCGGGGGTGGCCGCCCCGCCGATCGGGACCGGGGCTACTGGATCGAGCCGACGCTCGTTGTCGGACTGGCCAACTCGTCGCGTGTGGTGCGCGAGGAGATCTTCGGCCCGGTGTTGTGCGTGGTGCCCCACGACGGTGACGACGATGCCGTCGCGATCGCGAACGACTCGCCCTACGGTCTGTCGGGCGCGGTGCAGTCCGCGGATCCCGAACGCGCATGGGCGGTGGCCCGACGGATCCGCACGGGCACCCTCAGTATCAACGGCGGCGTCTGGTACTCGGGCGACGTGCCCTTCGGTGGCTACAAGCAGTCCGGCATCGGCCGAGAGATGGGCGAGGCCGGGTTCCTCGAGTACCTGGAGACCAAGTCGATCGCCGAGGGGGTGTGAGATGACCGACCCTTCACGTGACAGCGGGCATCCGCCCGTCGGGTTCATCGGCCTCGGCAACATCGGCAGGCCGATGGCGCAGCGGCTCGTCGAGTGGCCGGGTGGCCTCTGGGTGTTCGACGTCGTCGCGGACGCCACTGCGTCGTTCGCCGTCGGTGGTGGTGGGAACGTGCACGTCGCCGGGTCGATCGACGAGGTCGCCGAGCATGCCCGGATCATCTCGGTGATGGTGCGTGACGACGCGCAGGTCCGTGACGTCGTGGGCCGGGTCGCGGCACACGCGACCGCCCCGACGATCGTGGCGATCCACTCGACGATCGGGCCGTCGACGGCCGCCGAACTCGCCGAACAGGTCGCCCACAGCGGCGTCTCGATCGTCGACGCACCGGTGTCGGGAGGTGCGATGGGCGCAGCGACGGGTGCGTTGGCCGCGATGGTCGGCGGCACCGCCGTCGACGTGGACGCATGTCGGGCACCGTTCGGTGCGTGGGCGACACTCGTCGCGCACCTCGGCCCGGTCGGTGCGGGAACCCGGGCGAAGGTGGCCCGCAACCTGTTGCACTTCGTCGCGTTCTCCGCGGTCGGCGAGGCGTCCCGGCTCGCCGAAGCGGCCGGCGTCGACCTGGCGCTGCTCGGTCAGGTCGTCCGACATTCCGACGCGGTGACCGGCGGACCCGGCGCGATCATGATCCGCTCCGGAACGGCTCCGCTGGCAGCCGACGACGGGCTACGGCCGATCTTCACCCACACCCGTGATCTCGGCGAGAAGGACCTTCGCCACGCGCTCGAGTTGGGGGCGGAACTCGGCATCGACCTGCCCTTGGCGGAACTCGCCCTGGACCGGGTCGCCGCCGCACTGGGTGTACCCCACGACGAGGAGGACCGATGACCCACACCGACCCCGAACCCGACGAAGGACCGGTCGAAGATCGCCGTCGCCGCGGCATCGAGATGATGAAGTCCGTATACGGGTGGGACATCGGCGACAACGTGCACGGCGAGTTCGTCGAACTGACCGTCGATCACCTCTTCGGGCGCATCTGGGCCGACGGGGCGCTGTCGGTCCGCGAACGGCGTCTGGTCCTGCTCGGCCTGTTGCTCGGATCGGGTCAACACGACGTGGTGGGGCTGCAACTCGACTGCGCGACGAGCATCGGTGAGTTGTCGGTCGACGAGTTGCGCGAGCTCGTGGTCTTCGTCGCGCACTACGCCGGTTGGCCCGTGGCCGCGCGACTCAACCAGAAGGTCGAACAGCTCGCGGCGAAACCGGCGAAACCCGAATGACCCTCGGCCGCGCGGAGCTGGCCACGGTCGCCCGGGAGCTGCTGCTGTGTGGCCACCTCATCGACCGCGCCACGATGCCCCACGTGCTGGGCGCATGGGATCGGGCGACGATGCGCGACATCGCCATCGACGAATGGATGGGCGCATCACCCGTGTACACGCGTCGCATGCAGCGCCTGCTGGGCTTCGAAGGTGACGATGTCACCACGATCTTCAAGGGGATGCAGTTCGACATCGGTGCGCCACCCCAGTTCATGGACTTCCGCTACACCGTCCACGATCCCGCGCACGGCGAATTCCACCTCGACCACTGTGGTGCACTCGCCGACGTCGAGCCGATGGGACCCGACTACGTGTTCACGATGTGCCACGACATCGAGGACCCCACCTTCGACGCGACGGCATGGGCGACGAACCCTCGAGCCCGGATGCGACCGATCCACCGTCCTCCCCGTGTTCCTGCCGGGCGTGACCCGAACTGCGCGTGGACCGTGTCGATCGAACCACACGCCAGAGCGCTCCCCGAACCTGAGATGACCCGATTGGTCGGGACGAGTCGGGCCGCACGCGTGGCGCTCGCGCAGATCGTGGACCCGGGCACTCTCGATGCCGATGCCGATGCCGATGCCGATGCCGATGCCGATGCCGATGCCGAAGCCGAAGCCGAAGCCGAAGCGGGCGGCCGGACCGGGGCCGAGGGCCCGATGGGGGCATCGGACTATGCGGGACCGCTCGTCGACGACATCGACTTCACCTCGTTCTCGACCGGGGCCCTGCGAGCACTGATCGAGGAAATCTCCTTGCAGGGTCACCTCCTCGCGATTTCCGGGCTCGCATCGATCGGTCGGCGCTTCGGCCCCGACGCCGCGCGGGAGATCGGTCGACACCAGTTGACCGGATCGGCGGGTGTCACCGCCGAGCGCCTCGGTGGCGCACTCGGTCTGGGCGGCACCCCGGACGATCTCGTGACCCTGATCGGGGTGCACCCGTTGTTCCGCCCTCGGTCGTATGTGACGTCCAGCGCGCGGGTCGTCGACGGCCGTGTCGAACTCGACGTGTTCGACTGCCCGGCGCTCGGCGAGGAACCGCTCGTCTCCTGGCCGATGCTGCTCGCCGACGACGTGACGCCACTCGAGGCCATCGCCCACGCGATCGACCCTCGAAGGCGTGTCGAACGAACCGAGCCGCGCGGTGGTGCGAGCATGTCGTTCACATTCACTCCCGGCGGCGAGATCCGCCGTCGCCACGCCGATGTCGAATTCGCGCGCTTCTCGACCGGCGCGGCGTTCGCATTCAGTGGGGGCCAGGCACGGGTGCGTGTGCGCGCTCGGCGATCCCGGCCAACAGATCGGTGAGGCGCGCACGGTCACTCGTGTCGGGCGGATCGACCGCCCGGACCAGCTCGACGAAACGACGGATCGGCGCGGTCGATTCGTCGTCGAAGGTCGGATCGTCGAAGGTCACCTCGACATCGGTGACGGTGCGTCGCCGGCCGCGCCGTCCGACGCGGATGCGGGGGTCGCCATCGATCTGGTCGAGCGTCGCCTGGATCCGACCATCGATTGTCGGTCCCAACCGGAGTGTCACGGTGCCCGAGGCGACGACGAGGTCCGCCGTGAACGATGTCGGCATCGGCTTCGACGCCGACGCGCCGGCGGCGAGCGATTCCGTGTGGCTCGTCGGTCCACCGTCGACGGCATCGTCCACGAGCCCGTCGGCCTTGAACCGTCTGAGGACTTCGAGCAGGTTCCGTGCGGTGACCGGGTCGAGCGTTCCGGGATCGACGTCGAGTGCCTCGGCGACCCCGCGGCCGTCGAGTCGGCCCCACAGCGCCGCCCACGTCGGCGTCAACGCCTCGACCTCACGGTCGACCCAGCGTACGACGACCGGTGTTCCGTCGACCTCGGTGTAGGACACCTCCGGTGATCGGACCAGGTGCGCACCCCAGTGCACCGGTTCGACGATCCGGTCGGCATCAGCCACCGGCGACCTCGGTGACGATGTCCTGAAAGCGACGGATGAACGAGGCTTCCGAGAACGTCTCGGCCCGGGCCTGCATCGCTTCGCGATCCCAGTCGTGGGTCGCCGCGCGTTCGAGTGCCCGGCGGAGTGACCGGGCATCGGGTGCGTCGAAGAAGATGCCCGACACCTCCGGCTCGACCGTTTCGAGGAAACCGCCCGCGGCGATCACCACGACCGGAGTTCCGAATCCCATCGCCTCCAGGGGTGTGAGCCCGAAGTCCTCCTGTGACGCGGTCGCCAGTGCACGAGCATTCGCGTAGAGCCATCGGAGCTCCGAATCCGCGACAACCGGCAGGAACCGGGTGCTCGACGGTGCGAGCGCGGCGAGACGTTCCGCGTCGGGCCCCTCGCCGACCACGACGAGCCGGGGGTCCTCGAGCTCGCGCACAGCCTCGATCACGACGTCGACCCGCTTGTAGGGCAACAGTCGGGCGATCGTGAGCACGAAGCCGGGCTCGAGCCCGTCGACGGCCCTCCGGTCGCCCTCCGCTGCGAGCCCGGGCGGTGGGTACACGACCTCCGCGTCGCGACCCCAGTTGGTCCGGATCCGATCGCGAGCGACGCCCGAACCGGCATACACGACATCCGCTGTGCCCGCCGCCCGCCGATCCCAGCGGCGCAACGGGCCGGTGAGCGGCGACAACCCCCAGCGGTACGACCGTGGCAGGTTCGCCAGATACTCGTGTTGCTGGTACAACCAGCGCGCCGTGTTGTGCGCGTACACGACCTTGATCCCGGACACGTCCATGCCATGGGACCAGCCCGTCGTCTGACAGATCGTCACCTGCGCGTCGATCCGGTGCCGCTCGACCACCGGCGCCAGCACCGGCAAGGCAAGGCGCGGGTTCCGTCGCATCGGACCCACGTGCTGCAGTGGGGTGGTGTGCAGGGCATGTCGGGCGAATTCGTCGTAGGTGGTCGACGGTTCGTGAACGGTCGTGTGGATCGGCGCTGAGGGAAACGCCCGTGCGAGCGCCAGCAGTGCACGCTCGGCGCCGCCTCGTTGGGTCAGGTAGTCGTGCGCGAGCGCGACCGGCACATGGGTCATCGGATCCGGATTCCGGCCGTCAGTAGGCGCCGTGGCCCGCGACCACGGCTTTCACGGTCTTCGCGAGGATCGTGACGTCGAGCAACGGGGACCAGTTCTCGACGTAGTACAGGTCGAGTCGGACGCTGTCTTCCCAGGACAGGTTCGAGCGACCCGAAACCTGCCAGAGGCCCGTGATCCCGGGTTTGACCATCAGTCGACGGCGCGTGGTCCCCTCGTACTGTTCGACCTCGCTCGGAAGCGGGGGTCGAGGTCCCACCAGCGCCATGTCGCCTCGCACCACGTTCCACAACTGGGGGAGTTCATCGAGCGAGAACTTCCGCAGGAACTTCCCGAACGCCGTCACGCGCGGGTCGTCATGGATCTTGAACAACAACCCGTCGGATTCGTTCTCATCCGCGAGGTCGTCGATCATCGCCTCGGCACCGTCGACCATCGAACGGAACTTGAGCATCGAGAACTCTTCGCCACGTCGTGCGATGCGCGTCTGGCGGAACAGCACCGGGCCGCGAGAGGAGCATTTGACGACGAGTGCAATCAGCAGGAAGACCGGCGCCAGGACGACGCACGCGACGAACGCGACGAACCGCTCGACCACCGACTTGAGCGCCTGCGCGAACCCGGTCACGTGGGGCTCGTCGACGAGCAGGAGCGGCAACCCGGCCGCCGGGCGGGAAACGATCCGGGGCCCGGCGATCTCGGCGAGGTCGGGTGCCATCAACAGCTGGATTCCGGTGTCGTGGAGTTGCCAGGCGAGCGACCGGAGCGATTCGGTCTCGAACAGGTTGGTCCCGCTGAGTGCCACCGCGTCGATCTGCAGCGCGTCGATGTCGCGCACCAGATCATCGGGTTCGCCCAGGATCGGCACATCCGCGGTGTCGGGTGGAGCGATGTAGTCGGCGAGTCCGTACAGGTAGGCGCCGACCACGTTGTAACCGGCATGGGGGCTCCGGGCGAAGTGGCCGGTGACGTTCCCGATGGCCGGTGCCCGTGAGATCAGCACGATGCGGCGTAGGTCCCGGCCGCTCGCACGGCGAGCGTGGAGGCGTTTGCGTTCGATGAGCCGGGCGACGAGCGAGAACACGAAGAGCATGGGAAAGAACACAGCGAACAACCCACGCGAGATCGACATGCCGCCCATGAACGCCGCGGCGCACACCAGCGTGAACAGCACGAACACGGCGCGCATCACGTTCGTGTATTCGTCGGGGGAAGATCCCACGATCGAACGGTCGTACGCGCGGTTCAGGCTGAGCACACCCACCCAGGCGGGGACGCCGAGTATCGCGATTGCGAGGTAGGGGACAGGATGACCGAACATCCTCAGGACGTCGTAGATCCGGCCCGCCATGAGACCGGCCGCGATGACTTCGGCGGCCACGAACGCGATGACGTCGACCACGACCAGACGCCGGATCAGATGATCTTCCCACCCGCGGTTGCGATGGTCCGGGAGAAACAGTGCGTCGCGCGCATCGTGGTCGATGAACCGACCGCTTCGATCATGGCCGTGATGACGCGACGGAGTAGCACCGTCGACCGTTGCGATCGGCGATTCCTCCCAGTTGTCATTCGGAACGATCGGTTGCTCGCTCACGGGTGTGGGTGGTTCTCCTCGAATTTGACACGCGTGGTCGATCGGCACCGACCACGCCTGATGCCGATGTCACGCGGGACGAACAGTCCAGCATGTGACGTGGGTTACGTCAATGCCGAATCACCCGGCGAGGTCAACCGTGGGAGGTCGGAACCTGCTCGTCTGACTGTTCGAGCTCCGATGCCGTCGACCCGCCAGCCGAGGAAACACCGCGGGAGCGCTTGCGCTTCTTCTTCTTCGTGTCGGAGGTGCCGCCGTAGTAGTAGCCGTAGCCGTAGCCGTAACCACTGCCGTAGCCGTAGCCGTAGTAGTTCTCCATCTCCTTGCGGTCGCACCCGTTGAGCACCACGCCGAGCACATCGGCGCGGAGTCGACTCAGGACCGTCGAGGCGCGCTGCGCGGAGTTCGTGCGGGTGCGCCCGGCACGGAGTACGAGGATGGTCGAGTCCGCGGCGGCGAGGAGATCGATCGCATCGTTCGTCGTCAGCATCGGCGGCGTGTCGACGATGACCACGTCGTAGGAGTTCTGGTGCTCGGCGATGAGCTTCCGGAGCTCGAACACCATGTCGCCCACGGCCGAGATGCCGTGAGGAGCGGCGAGGAACGACACACCACTCACGCGGGTCTCCGACGCGAGGCTCGGATCATCGAGGTTCATCACCGGGGCGAGGAACTTCGCGAGTGCCGGACGGCGGAAGTCGGCGTCGATCGCCAGGACCCGCCTTCCCGTGTCGGCGAACGCTGCGGTCAGGTTCGCCGAGGTCGTCGTCTTGCCTTCACCGGGGTTCGGGGAGGTGACCAGGATGACCGGCGTGTGGGGAGATCCGTCGGATCCCGTGGCGTTCGGCCGTTCGGTGGCCGATTCGCCGAGCGAGAACAGGGCGGCGGTACAGGTCGCCCGGTATCGCTCGGCAACCGGCGACTTGGGTGCATCGACCATCGCGATCGCGTGCGTCGCGATCTCGTCGGAACTCAGATGCGGGATCTCGGCGAGTACGGGCAGGTCACACAACGCCTCGACCCGTTCCCGGCTCCGGACCTTGTCGTCCCAGGCTTCGACGATGAAGCTGGCGATCACGCCGAGCACCAGACCGATCACGCCCCCGATCAGGATCAACTCGATACGGTTGGGCACCTTGGGCCTCGACAGATCGGTTTCGTCGATGGTCTGGTCCGGCGACGTGACCGGTGCCGACGACTGCAACAGCTGACCGGGAAGGTTGATCGAATTCTCGAGCCGCTGCTTGTAGCCCTTTTCGTTGATCTCGATCGCATGGGCGTACTGCGCGGTCTGCAGTCCGAGTTGCCGCGGCGAATTGCCGATCGCGGCGATCGCGCTCTGGACCGAGCCCAGCTGGCTCTGGGCGATGGTGACCTGTGCCTGCTGCCCGGGATCGGCCTGGAGAATGCTGATCTTGTTCTGGAGGACCCGTTGTTGCTCGGTCAACGTCTGGAGCTGGGCGTCGTGGGACTGCGCCGCCTTCTCGTCGGCAAGTTTCGCCAGTTCGGCCGCTGCGGCGTCGGCCATCTTCTCGGCGAGGCGGGGATTCTCGGCGATTGCGACCACGTCGATCGCATACTGCTCGCCGCGAACCTGTGCAGCCAGATGTTGACCGGTCTTGATCGGCGTCGAGTGGACCTGCTTCGCAACGACCGCGAGCAGCTTGTCGTCGCGGATCAGCTGCGCCGCGCGGTCGAGTCCGTAACCGCCGTTCGTCGTGTCGCCCTGGCCGGACATCACCAGGGTGTTGACGGCCTTGTAGTAATGGGTGGTGATCGGGGCCTGCTTGATGAAGAAGCTCGACCCGAACCCGAGCGCAAGGCCGACCACGACTCCGATCACGCTGTAGCGGGCGCGTCGTCGCAGCACACCCGCGTAGTGCCGCAACGGGTTGGCGGGTTCATCGGAGTTCGGGTTCGGCTGTGGGCCCGTGTCCGGGCCGTAATCGATTCTGGCCAACGTGACCTTCCCAGGGATGCGCAGAACGATGCAGTCTATCG